>MFJM01000072.1 GCA_001779205.1 Candidatus Gottesmanbacteria bacterium RIFCSPHIGHO2_02_FULL_39_14 | reverse complement strand
CTTGACTGAATAATATCGGACCATGCCGTTATATATTTCTGCCGTAGAATTCCTTCTTGAAGTATCGGTTCCCTTCTTCAATTGCTCCAACGGATCAATCGAAGCCAGGATTCCAATAAACAATGCCCCCATCAAAGCTACTACCACCAATATTTCTATTAATGTGAAGCCACTCCTAAATTTTATTTTTGTCTTCATAATCGACCTCCTTAATAGTTTAAAATATTATTAAAATTTGCTAGTTAACGAATATATTGGTAGTAAAACTGCCAATACTAAAAATCCTACACCGACTCCTAATATAACCATGATAAGTGGCTCTATCAGAGTTGTCAAGGTCCTCACTGCAATGTCGGCTTCCGTCTCGAAATAACGGGATAATTTAGTCAACGATTCTCCCAGTTTACCCGTGTGTTCGCCAATAGCCACCATTTGTCCCAAGATGGACGGCATCATTTTATTCTCCAACAAGGGATCCGATAAAGGAAATCCTTTTTCCACCTTTTTGGCTGCCAAATCAAAAGCATCTTTAAAGATAATGTTATTGGTGGCATTGCGGGCTATAGCCAATGCAGACAAAATAGGTACACCGCTCTCGATTAAAATAGCCAATGTTTTGGTTATTTCAACCAAAGTCGATTGTTTGAAAATAGGTCCGAAAATCGGAATATTCATCATGAAAGTCGCTATTATGAATTGACCGTATTTCGACTGTCTTATCTTTAATAACAGTAAGAAAAAAACTATGGCAAAAATCAGTATGTAATACCAGTTAGCTACAAAAAAATCAGAGGTCCCAATCAACAATCTGGTGGGCAATGGTAACTCTATATCAAACTCTTTATATAATCCGGTTAAGCGTGGAACAACCACCGTCATGACGATAAAAGTAACTACTACCATTCCTGATACGATCAAAGTAGGATAGACAAGAGCTCCCTTTATTTTGTTTCTGAAATCACGACTCTTCTCTAAATTATCGGCCAGTCTTTCCAAAACCAGATCCAGCTTACCCGAGGCCTCTCCCGCTCTTACCAAAGCCAGGTAAACCGGTGAAAAAATTCTGGGATATTTTTCCAGGGCGGAAGTTAATGATTTACCGGATCTGACCTCTTCCTCAATTTTTTTAAGCAAGTTTATAAGTCTGGCTTTTTTAACCTGCTGAATAAGAATAAGGAGTGCTTCGTCAATATTCAAACCGGCGGTAATCATCGTTGATAACTGGCGGGTAACATGAACCATTTCCGGAAATGATATCCCCTGAGGAATAAATTGGTTAGAAAATATATTACTGGCCTGTTCTTTTAAGGAAATAATAAAATAGCCCCGTTCATGCAGCAAACTTTGTGCCTGCTTAAGATTATCAGCCTCAACAAAACCTTCAGCCGGACGGCTGTCTGAACGCCTGGCTTTATATTTAAATTTAGCCATAAAACTCTTTACTATCTAATAAGCTGCAGATATGTTTCTGGCCGTAAGGCATACTGGATGGCCACATCGTGGGAAATCAAATTATTCTCCACCCGCTGCCTCAAATGTTCTTCGAAAAGCATCATTCCCGCCTCCATTGATGTCTGAATGATATTATCAATCATATGGGTATGTCCGTCCCTGATCGCACTTTTAACCGCATCGCTACCCAAAAGTACTTCGCAAACCGGTAATCTGCTCCCGGCTGAAGTCGGTACCAATCTTTGGGACACTACGGCTCTCAAAACCATGGATAATTGCATGCGGACTTGAGGTTGTTGGGAAGAGGGAAAAATATCGATAATCCGGTCAACCGTCTGGGAAGCCGAATTAGTATGCAGGGTTGAAAAAACCAAATGACCCGTCTCAGCTATGGTTAGGGCAGCCGAAATGGTTTCAAAATCCCTCATTTCACCAATATAAACCACATCCGGATCTTCTCTTAAAACATTTTTTAAGGCGCTTCTCCAGGAATGGGTATCCTGATACATTTCTCTCTGAGAAATAATAGCCTTCTTTTTGACAAACTCATATTCAATCGGGTCTTCAATGGATATGATATGAACACTGCGGTTTTCATTAATCATCTGGATTATTGAAGCAATGGTCGTCGATTTTCCCTGCCCTGACGGACCTGTTAACAGAACAAAACCGTCCCGAAGTTGGGTAAAATTATTGAAAATTTCGGGTAAATTCAATTCGCTGATGGTCATGATTTTTGCCGGAATTAGTCTGAAAGAAGCAGCAGTAGTTCCTCTCTGGAAATAGGCATTACCCCTGAAACGGTATTTATCGCCGTTATTTAGTTGAAAAACGGTGGAAAAATCAATTTCGCGGTTATTGCTTAATATTTCTTTTTGGGCTGAATTTAGACAGGCATTAACCATCTCTTCAATCATCGGGGAGTTCAATAGGGGATAGGTCACCATTGGTTTCAATTCTCCGTTTATCCGTAAAGTAGGAGGATAATCGCAAACCAGATGAAGATCCGAAGCTGCCCGGCTAATGGTTAAGGCTAATAATTCTCTGATATCCATTTTATTCCTCTGCGACTCTGATAATTTCCTCCAAAGTCGTAATTCCGCTTAACGATTTTAAAAAACCGTCCTGTTTCAAGGTAATCATACCCTCAACAACTGCCTGTTTTTCTATTTCTTCAGCTGAAGCTTTTGAAAAAATTAGTTTTGTTATCGCAGAAGAAACCGGCAAAGTCTCAAAGATACCTATCCTGCCAATATACCCGCTATTTCCGCATTCATTACAACCCTTGCCTTTATATAATCTGATCTTGTCCGTTTCTGGTAAAAGTTTACCCAAGACATTATTGATCTTATTTAAAGTCAGCTGATCGGGTATGAACTCTTCACGGCACGCCTGGCAAATTCTTCTGACAATCCTCTGGGCTCCGACAACATTAAGAACCGAGACTATTAAAAAGGGTTCTGCACCTAAATCAATCAGTCTCGGAATGGCTGTGGCTGCATTATTGGTATGTAAGGTTGACAAAACCAGATGACCGGTCAGAGCAGCCTGAATAGCCAATCCAGTTGTTTCCTTATCCCTGATTTCCCCGACTAAAATTATGTTTGGGTCCTGGCGTAAAAATGCCCGCATGCCTGAGGCAAATGTTAAACCGGCAGTCGTATTAACCTGCACTTGGTTTAATCCGACAATTTCATATTCAACCGGATCTTCCAAGGTAATAATATTTACGGAAATTTTATTTAGCTTGGATAAAATAGAATAAAGTGTCGTCGTTTTACCCGATCCCGTTGGACCGGTAATAAGAATGATGCCATGGGGACGGCTGATGGCGAACTCCAAATTTCTTAAAGAAGGTCCTGACAATCCCAACTCAGGCAGGGAAGGAATACCGCCCGTTTTAGGCAGTAATCTCATAGTAACTTTTTCTCCAAAAACGGTCGGTAAAGTTGATACTCTTAAATCTACTTCTTCGCTGCCTAATTTAAAATTAAATCGACCGTCCTGCGGCAGTCTTTTTTCATCAATTTTCATATTGGACAGAATTTTAATTCTTGATATAACAGCCTCGTTAACTGCCCGGGGTAAGGCTAATTTTTCATGTAAAATTCCGTCAATTCTGTATCTGACGCGGGTTCTGGTCTCCTGGGGCTCGATATGGATATCTGAAGCTTTATTGCGGATGGCATATTCAAGTATGGTGGTGACAATTTTTGCAATCGGCGCCTCTTTGATTATTTGGCCGATGTTTTCAGCTTCAATCGTCCGCACCTGTCCGGTAGCTGTCTCTTTAATAGCTTCTGATACATCTACAGCCAGACTCTGGGAATACTCCTGGTCAATTTTAGCTGTAACATCTTCTTCTTTGGCTAAAAATGGAGTAATCTTTTTGCCGCTCTTCTGTTCCAAAAATTCAATCACCGGTAAGTTTAAAGGGTCAGTCATCGCTACCCACAATTGACCGCTATCCTTATCAAAGTCAAACGGTATAAGTTTGTTTTTTTTAGCAACCGGTTCAGGTATATAGTTTAGTATTTCAGGTGAAATGCCCCGTCCCAACAGGGTTATATAGGCCACTCCTATTGCTTTGGCTTTGGCTTCTAATATTTTCTCCTCGCTAACCAGGCGTTTTCTTTGCAAGACTTCAAGTATTGGGATATTTGAGTTAAGTGCTGACTGTCTGATTTCCTGGGCATCTGTTTCTTTAATATCTCCCTGATCGACGAGAATAGATAGTATTTTCTGGGATAATTCCATGACTCTGCTAAAATCAGTATATAATATCCAATAATAACTATAAACTATGCAAACTTTTCTCCTACTTTCAGAAAATAAAAATTTTATTGAGAAAGAGCTAAGCCGCTTTAAAGACAAACTTCATGTCTCTCCCTTTGATATTATCGAAACCTTCGCAGAAATTTCATTGGGAATTGATGTTGTCCGTCAACTTCTAAAAAACAGTCAATTAACCCCATTTAAGGGTTCTCACCGGCTGATCATTATCAGGGATATCAATAAAGCCACCCGTGAAGCCCAAAATGCCTTGCTTAAATTTCTGGAAGAATCTCTGCCTTCAACTGTTATCATTCTTTTATCGGATAATCTGCAAAATATCCTGCCGACTGTCGTATCCCGTTGTCAGATAATCAAAGAAAAAACAAATCATAAAAAAAATAACATCAAAAATAAAGACTTTAAGTCTATTTTTCTAAAATTATTGGCCGCCAATATAAAACAAAGACTTTCATATGTCCAAAAGGAAATACTCCAAAGGCAGGATGCTTATATTTTTGTCAAAAATCTTACCGATTTATTAGATTCAGAATTGACTACTTCAACACATCCTCTTCTTGATCCGCTTGAAACAGCCCGACTTTTAAAAAAAGTCTCCTCAGCCAGCCGATTTTTGGATAATAACGTCAATTATAAACTCGTGTTGGATATCCTTTTATTGGGTTTGCCTAAAGTTTAAAGCGCCAAACTCTTGAATTGTCTTTTTCTTTTAACTATAATTCATATGTGGAAAGACAAACTCCTAAAAAAGACTCATCTACCTCTAAAACTCTAACTAGCTATACAGGAAAACAAATTGTAGTTCTCGAAGGACTTGAACCTGTCCGCAAACGGCCGGCAATGTATATCGGATCTACCTCAATTGTAGGAGTACACCACTGTATTACGGAAATTATTGATAATTCGGTCGACGAAGCCTTGGCCGGATTTTCCCATAATGTCTTTATTATCCTTCATAAAAATATGTCTATGACTGTTATCGATGATGGCCGGGGTATTCCAGTTGATAAAGTTCCCAAATATAATATCTCGGCTCTCGAGATTGTCCACACCAAACTCCATGCCGGAGGAAAATTTGATAATCGTGCCTACAAAGTTTCCGGAGGACTCCATGGAGTAGGCGCCTCAGTGGTTAATGCGCTTTCCGAATGGATGGAGGTCACCGTTATTCGCGATAATAAATACTACAGTCAGAAATATGCCAAAGGTAAACCGACAACTAAAGTTGAAATTATTAAAGATCCGGCAATCTTTAAAATAGCTGATATACCATTCAACTTCAGACCAACATTATCCTCCGGAACAATAACTGCTTTTCTACTTGATAATCAAATCTTTAAAGATGGTATTACTCCCGATTACGATATTATTAGAAAACAAATTAAAGAACGGGCTTATCTGGTTCCTGAACTCCATTTCCACTTATATGAAGAAAAAAATGACAGAGAGGATCATTTTTATTTTGAAGGCGGAATTGCCTCTCTGGTTGAAGCTCTAAACAGAAATAAAAATAGTCTTCATGAACCGATATTTATTTCTAAACAGGATGGTAATATTCAAATCCAGGTTGCCATTCAATATAATGACGGATTTTCCGAAAATGTCGAAAGTTTTGTCAATGTCATTAATACCGTAGAAGGAGGTTCTCATCAGACAGGTTTTAGAATGGCCCTAACCAGATCCATAAATGATTACGGTAAAAAAATCGGCGCTTTTAAAAACGGTGATGAAAATATCTCAGGTGAAGATACCCGTGAAGGATTAACTGCTGTTGTCTACGTCAAAATGCCGGCCCAACATTTGCAATTTGAAGGCCAAACCAAAACCAAACTGGGCAATGCCGAAATTCAACCTCTAGTTCAGACAATTGTCAATGATGCTTTGGATGACTATTTTGAGGAACACCCCGCCACGGGCAGAAAAATCCTGGAAAAAGTGGTTTTGGCTGCTAAAGCCCGCCTGGCTGCTAAAGCTGCCAAAGATGCCATAATCAGAAAAGGAGCCCTGGACGGAGCCAGTCTTCCGGGAAAACTGGCTGACTGCCAATCCAGAAATCCGGCTGATTCAGAAATATATATAGTGGAAGGCGACAGTGCCGGTGGCAGTGCTAAACAGGGTAGGGACAGAAAATTCCAGGCAATTTTGCCCTTGAGGGGAAAAATACTTAATACTGAAAGGGCACGCTTGGATAAAATTCTTGCTTTTGCTGAAATAAAAGACCTGGTAATTGCCCTTGGCATGGGTATTGCCGAAAGTCTTACCCCTGAGAAACTGCGTTATCACCGCATCATTATCATGACCGACGCCGACGTTGACGGTGAACATATTAGAACTTTGCTCCTAACCTTTTTCTACCGCCATCTGCCTTATGTAGTCACCAATAAACACCTCTATATTGCCCAACCGCCTTTATATAAAATTCAGCTCGGCAAAGATATTAAATATGCCTACACCGATGAGCAATCGGAAATTATCCTGTCAAAATATAAGGATAGTAAAACCATACCTACCATATCCCGCTATAAGGGCTTGGGTGAAATGAATCCTGATCAGCTTTGGGAAACGACCATGAATCCGCAGAATAGGATATTAAAACAAGTGACTCTGGAAGATGCTGCCCTTGCTGACGAAGTCTTTACCATGCTGATGGGCAATGATGTTTTACCCAGAAAACGCTTTATCCAAACCCATGCTAAAGCGGCAAGATTGGATGTATAATAATATTTAAATTATGGATATTCAATTGATCGCTTTATTCGTTGCCCCGTTAACCGCAGTTATTGCTCTTATTTACGGAATCTATCTCTCCGCTAAGGTTTTGGCAGAGGACGAAGGAAACGACCAATTAAAATCAATTGCTAAAGCTGTCCGTGAGGGCGCCATGGCTTATCTCAACCGTCAATTTTCCGTTGTCATGCCGATAATGCTTATCCTGGCAGTCCTTATCAATTTCGCTTTGGGAACCGGTACGGCTGTAACTTTTTTACTGGGAGCAATATTTTCTGCCATAATCGGCTATTTCGGTATGTGGATTGCAGTTAGAGCTAATGTCCGCACCGCTAACAATGCTTTAAAAGGATTAAATCCGGCACTTCAGACAGCATTTTCTGCCGGAACAGTCAACGGCATGCTGGTAGTAGGTTTAGGATTACTCGGTGTTTCCTTAATCTATATGTGGTCCTACTTTTCCTTCTCTTCCCAAGGTGCTGATATTGTTGCTAAGGAAGCAACCAATGTTCTGGTCGGTTACGGATTTGGAGCAGCTTTGCTTGCTTTATTTATGCGGGTAGGAGGAGGAATTTTTACCAAAGCTGCTGATGTCGGAGCCGATCTGGTTGGAAAAGTTGAAAAAGGCATTCCTGAAGATGACCCCAGGAATCCGGCTGTTATTGCCGATAATGTTGGAGACAATGTCGGTGACTGCGCCGGTATGGCTGCCGATGTTTTTGAATCTTATGCTTTAACTATTGTTGCCGCCATGATTTTAGGCGGAACTCTCTTTGGTTTGCCGGGTGTTGTTTTTCCGCTTTTAGCAAGAAGCGGAGCTATTCTGACTTCAATCCTGGGTACGTTTTTTGTCAAGGCTAAAAATGACCAAGAAAATCCCATTAATCCTCTAATTCGCGGTTTTATCATATCAGCTCTTTCTGCCATAGTTATTTTCATGGGTTTAGCCATTTTTCTTTTAGGTGAGCCTAGAGCAGGATATGCTGCTGTATCAGGTATTATTTCCATGCTGGCGCTTCTTTATGTCACCAAATATTATACCGGTCCCGGAGAAAAACCTATCGTGGAAATTGCCAAATCAGCTCAAACCGGCAGCGGCACCAATCTAATTTCAGGCTTAGGATTCGGGTTGGAATCTACTTTTGTATCAGTAATCATTGTGGCAGCTACCATCCTGGCCGGTTACTACTTTTTGGGGTTTTACGGTATCTCCTTAGCCGGCATGGGTATGCTGGCCACCACCGGAATTATCATGTCTTTGGATACCTATGGCCCTATTTCCGATAATGCTCAAGGGTTCGTGGAAATGGCAGGTCTAAAAGGAAAAGCTCCGGCAGTAACAGCTTCACTTGATGCCGTAGGCAACACCACCAAAGCCTTAACCAAAGGATTTGCAGTCGGCTCTGCTGCTGTTGCCGCTTCATCTCTTTTTGCTACCTATTTTGAGGCCACCGGTCTCTCCTCAATTGATATCGCTCAGCCGAAGGTTTTTGTTGGTCTTTTAATTGGCGGATCCTTGCCTTTCCTATTTTCCTCCCGTTTGATAAACGCCGTCGGCAGGGCTGCTTTTCAGGTTGTTGAAGAAGTCAGAAGACAATTTAGAGAAATCAAAGGCATTATGGAAGGAAAGGCAAAACCCGATTACTCCAAAGCAGTTCAAATTGTCACTGCTGCTGCCCAAAAGGAATTAGTAATTCCAGCCGCCATGGTTATTACTCTACCGATCTTAACTTCTCTTTTCGGAGCAGCTGCTTTAGGCGGATTCTTGGGCGGAGTAGTAGTTACAGGCTTAATGCTGGCTTTCTTTATGTGTAACACGGGTGGTGCCTGGGATAATGCTAAAAAATATATAGAAGACGGTAATTTCGGCGGTAAAGGATCAGATACCCATAAAGCTGCCGTTGTCGGCGATACGTTAGGCGATCCCTTAAAAGATACTGCCGGTCCGGCTTTAAATCCGATGATGAAAATTGTCCAGATTGTGGCATTACTGATAGCCCCGTTTGTGATTCAATTCATCGGAAAATAATAATACAAGGGCTGCCCTTGAAGTTAAATAACGTTTATGGATAATAATCCAATTGGTAAAATAGAACCTATTGAAATAACTTCGGAAATGAAGCGGAGTTATTTGGATTATGCTATGAGCGTCATCGTTTCCCGCGCTCTTCCCGATGTCCGCGATGGCCTCAAACCGGTTCACCGCCGCATTCTTTTCGCCATGCACCAGATAGGCCTTCATTTCACCTCCAAATACACCAAAAGCGCTAAAGTCGTCGGAGAAGTCCTGGGTAAATATCATCCGCACGGAGACGTATCAGTCTATGATGCTTTGGTCAGGCTTGCCCAGGATTTCTCTATGCGTTATATGCTTATCTCCGGCCAGGGTAATTTCGGTTCGGTAGATGGAGACCCTCCGGCTGCCATGCGTTATACCGAAGTAAAACTGGCTAAAATAGCCACGGAAATGCTCTTTGATATTGAAAAAGAAACCGTTGACTTCATTCCTAATTTTGACTCCTCATTAAAAGAACCTGTTTGGCTGCCGGCCAAACTGCCAAATCTACTCTTGATGGGATCTGACGGTATTGCAGTTGGTATGGCTACCAAAATCCCGCCCCATAATTTGGGAGAAGTAGTTGATGCCATTATTTGCATGCTCAATAAAACAAAAGTAGTAATGACTTCCAGAAAAGACACGGATGAAAAAAAAGCCGTCCTGACAACCGAAGTTACCATCGATGAGCTTTTAACTTACATTCAGGGACCTGATTTTCCGACAGGCGGATCAATTTACGATATTAACGAGATAAAAAATGCCTATTTAACCGGCCGCGGAAAAATTATCATGCGTGCTAAAGCTGAAGTTGAAGATGTCGGCCAGGGAAAATCGGCCATAATTGTCACCGAACTGCCTTTTCAGGTCAATAAAGCCATGCTGATTGCCCATATCGCTCAATTGGTCAAGGATAAAAAAATTGACGGGATATCAGATCTTAGGGATGAATCCGACCGTCGGGGAATAAGAGTCATGGTGGAGTTAAAACGCGATGCCGCACCTAAAAAAGTATTAAACAATCTCTATAAACACACCAATCTGCAATCGTCTTTTCCGGTTAACACGGTAGCTTTGGTTGATGGTACTCCCCAAACACTGACTCTGAAAATGATCCTTGAAGAATTTATCAAACACCGTCATTCCGTAATCAGAAGAAGAAGCGAATTCGAACTAAAGGAAGCCCGTGCACGCGAACATATCTTGGAAGGCTTAAAAATTGCCGTAGATCATATTGATGAAGTCATCAGTATTATTAAAAAAGCCAAGGATGTCGACCAGGCCAAGAAAAATTTAATGGAAAGATTTAAATTATCAGACCTTCAAGCCCAAGCCATCTTAGACATGCAGTTAAAAAGATTGGCTGCTTTGGAGCGTCAAAAAATAGAGGATGAATTGGAACTACTTAGGGAAACGATTGCTTACTTAACAAATTTACTAAACAATCAGGAAAAAATTTTAAAAGTTATAAAAGATGAAATTATAAAACTTAAGGAAAAATACGCTGATGAGAGGCGTACTAAAGTCTATAAATCCAAAGTCGGAGAATTTTCAGAAGAACAGCTTATCCGTAATGAAGAAACAGTCATCGTTATCACCAAAACAGGTTACGTCAAACGACAATCTCCGCTCTCTTTTAAAGTTCAGGGCCGTGGAGGCAAAGGCGTTATCGGCATGACGACCAAAGAAGAAGATACTATTGAACACATGTTATCATCATACACTCATGACAATATTTTATTCTTTACCAATAAGGGTAAAGTTTATCAGTTGAGAGTCTGGGATCTGCCGGAAGGAACAAGAGTAAGTAAGGGCCAAGCCATCGTCAATCTTCTCAATATTGATCAGGGTGAAATTGTCACTAGTGTTTTGTCCTATGCCTTAAAAGGCGAAGAAAGTAAAAAATACGCCAACATAGTTATGGCTACAAAAAAAGGAACCGTTAAAAAAACTAGACTTGCAGCATACGAAAAAATCAGAAGAAACGGTTTAGTAGCTATAAAATTGGAAACGGTTGATGAACTTCGCTGGGCACTTCTCTCAACCGGCAAGGATGATATCCTGATGGTTTCCCACGATGGTAAATCAATCAAATTTTCGGAGAACGAAGTCCGCCCGACAGCCCGTGATACACAGGGAGTCAGAGGAATTAATATTAAAGCAGATGATTATGTAGTAGGCATGGAAATAATCAGAGATGATAATAAAAATAATCATTTTTTCACTATCTCCGAAAAGGGTATCGGTAAAAAAACACCTTTTGCCAAATTTCCCAAACAGCATCGCGGCGGTCAGGGAGTAAAAGTATCCGTAATTACGCCTAAAACCGGTAAAATTGCTTCAGCCCAGATGGTACCGGCTGATTGCCAAAATGTCATTTTAACTTCAATCAAAGGCCAAATCGTCAAATTACCGCTAAAAAGTGTACCGTCATTATCCAGAGCTACCCAGGGAGTAATCCTGATGCGCTTCTCGGATAAAACTGATGCTGTAGCAGCTGCCACTTGTCTTACATGAAAATCGACGGGGCCAAAATTGCCGATAAAATACTAACCAATCTTCAAATAGAATTATCCCCCCATATCTTTGGGCAGTTAGCAGTAATCTTAATAGGTACGGATAAAAATTCCCAAATTTATGTCAATCAGAAAATTAAAACCGGTCGAAAATTGGGAATTCCTGTCTCTGTCTACCGCTATAATACCTCAATTTCTATAGATAAATTAACAAAATTAGTCGATAAACTTAATCTGGACAATCAAATTCAAGGTATTATTATTCAACGACCTGTACCGCTAAATTTAAAACCGGATAAGTTGAATTTAATGATAAGATCGGACAAGGATGTTGACGGTTTTCATCCCCGATCTCTATTTGATCCTCCTGTGGCCTTGGCTATTGCTGAAATTCTAAAATCAATACATCCGTTAAATTATTTAAATTGGCTAAAAAATCAGAAGATATTGATTATCGGTAGGGGAGAGACAGCCGGTAAGCCTATAGCAAAATATTTCAGTAAAAAATGTCTTCAACTTCACATAGCCCATAGTCAAACAAGTAATCTCAAAAAACTTTGTCTTGCCTGCGACATTATCATCCCCTGCGTGGGGAGACCAAATATTGTGCGACATGATATGGTTAAGTCCGACTCAATATTAATCGGTGTCGGCCTCCATCCGGAGGAGAATAAATTAAGACCGGATTACCAACAGGAAGACATAGGAGATAAAGTTGGCTTTTACACACCAGTCCCGGGCGGCGTGGGACCCGTCAACGTCGCTATGTTGTTTAAGAATTTAATCAAAGCCGCCTCTCAAACTTTGTGATGAAACTTGCGGTGGATTTCCTTAAGCTGAGGATTGGTAACATGGGTATAAATTTGGGTGGTTGAGATATTCTTATGATTTAATATTCTTTGCACAGCCAGTAAATTTTTTCCTTCCGAAAGAAGATGTATCGCAAAAGTGTGCCTTAATGAATGGGGAGTAGCTTTAATAGGCAAACCGGCTTTCTTGACATACTTTTCTACAATCCTTTGAACTGACCTGACAGTTAATCTTAAAGTTCCGTCTTTTCGGCCGGCGGTTCTGATAAATAAAGCCTGTGAATCGTCATTTCGTTCTTTTAAATATTGTTCTAACCAATACAAAGCATTATCTGACAGAAAAATTGATCTATTATTTCCCTTGACATCGAAAATGATAGCTTTTGATTTGAAATTAATGTCTTTTTTGTCTATTCTGACCAAATCAGAAACTCTAAGTCCTGTCGCTAAAATAATCTCCAAAATGCATTTGTCTCTTTTATTTTCAGCCAATCTTAAAAGAGTCTCAATCTGATTATTATCTAAGAATTTTAATGGCTTACTTTGAGCTTTAGGAACTATTATAATCTCAGGATTAATAGTATTTAAGTTTCTTGATCGTAAATATTTAATAAATGACCTTAAGGCAATCAAATGATAAGATTGAGTTTTTAAATCTAAATTATGACCTTTAACATCTTTAAATTCGCCTATATATTTTCTATATTTCTCAATTGTATCTGAATTTACAGTCGAAATTGTTGAAGTAGGGAAGTGACTACTTATAAATTGAGAAAATCTTAAAAGATAATGGGAATAATTCCTGATGGTAAAAGTAGATTTATTCTGCTTTTCAATTGATTGAAGGTACTGTTTAATAAAATCTGAAAGCTGCATATATGTCTAAGACTACCTAAAATTGTACGACATTGTCAAATTTAAATTGTCCAATTACGAAATACAAATGATTCTTTACTGCTATAAGGCCAAAAATGCACTGTATAAAAACCGTTCATTTTAGAAATATAATGTAACAATAATATTATTTTTGTAGGCCTGGTGGTCCCAATCTCAAATAAACCGGTATCATCAGCATAAATAATTACATCAACTACACCTACTGATATGTCAACTTCCATCTGATAATCTAGTTTTGAATTAACTGCCCAATCAACAACTATCTTTTTACCTTCTTTATGGGTAATGAATTCTTGCCGATGTACGGTGTCCAAGAAAATTCTATTTGATTTGATCAGTTCATAAATTTCCTTTGCACATAAAAAAGAATGAACACCTTCTAAAGACGGTCTTTCGGAAAATAAATAAGACCCTCTGGATAATGGAAAAACTACTCGCTGTAATATATCAATAGTAGTCATTAAGCTTACTCTTTATTACCCGAATGGAATTTTTCATGAGTTTTTTTAAGTTGCGGGTTTGTAACATGAGTATAGATCTGGGTAGTAGATACATTAGCATGACCAAGTAACTCTTGAACACTCCTTAAATCGGCTCCTGATGTTAATAAATCGGTGGCGAACGAATGTCTTAAAACATGTGGACTGATTTTTATGGGTAATCTTGCTTTATTGGCATATTTATCAACTAACATCTCTATAGATCTTACTGACAAACGATGATCATCTGTATCAGATTTCTTTATTAAACTAGAATAACGAATAAATAATGGCTTGAAATTGTCAACGCGTTTTGCCAAATATTGATCTACCCAATAGACAGCTCTTTTTGACAAAAAAACAACCCGGACTTTACTTCCTTTACCGATGACTCCAAACTCCCGTGATTTTAAATTGATTTTATCCCGGTCAAGTTTTACTAGTTCGGATACTCTAAGTCCAGTGGAAAATAGCATCTCTAAAATTGCCTTATCTCTAAGTCCGTATTTTGAGCTTATGCTTGGCGAATTTAATAGTCTCTCCAGATATTCTGGTGCTAGAAACTTCAAATTTCTATCATGGGTTTTTCCCAGCTCAATTTGTTCAGCTGACATGGTCCTTATGCCAAGCCTTCCTAAATGCCTTAAAAAGGCTCGAATGGCAATGAGGAAGTATGTTTGGGTGTTTCTTTTGAGTGGCCCTTTATTAGGATTAATATAATGACTCAGAAATATTCTATAGCTCCTGATCAACTCCTGTGTAATCTGGTCCGGTTTAATATCGCTTTTTTTTTGGCTGGTTAAAAAGGACAAAAAATTGAACAGATAGTAATGATAGAGTTTAATAGTGCCGGATGATAAATTTTTATCAATTTCACAATATTCCAAAAAATCAGTAATATATTGATTAATTGATTTTGAAGCTTCTTCTCCCATATTCGTTCAAACACTTCGTTAAAGATACATTTAACGAAGTTATTAAACTATAAATTATTTAATCCCCTCCGTCAAGAGACTAACTAAATTACACACTTTCGGAAGAGAAGTCTACCTATATAATGTAATCAAAATTACTTTCACTTGACATATTAACATTAAATGAAAGGATCATATTTAATTATCTAAGTTTGCTTTTGAAGTTAGTGGAGTTATATTAAGTTTCGGGTTTTTTAATGTAAGAATATTTTAGAGCGCTACTATGCTCCAAATAAATCGTTTCGAGGCAGAATTAATGAACTATTCCTCTAATTTAAAGCCGGAGGTAATGTAAGAAATAATAGTTTAGAGCATTATGATAATCTTAACCATTATTTATGAGGCTGATATTTTGGATTTAAGAACGAGTTTTCGGTTAATTTAGGGCTTTACAATAATCTGAACTATCATATTTGAAGCTATTTTCTAGAGTAAATAGCGGTATTCAATTTAATTTAGAGCTTTCTAATGCTCCAAACAATTATTTTTATGCGTAATAATAGTGTTCAATCAGATAAGAAGGAGAAGAACAGTGCATCATTATATGCTAAATTGCTGATTTAGCCTCAATTATCTTCATCCTCTTCAATAATATCTATATTACGATTTCAATTTCGTGAAAAATTCGTTGTGAAAAATATCCACAAAACCTAGTAAACTATAGGACATATCAAACTAGATCATCTTTAAGCAATATGCTACTCCCCTCTCCTGAGGTTTATCATCCCCATTTGGTAATTACAAAAGCCAAAATGAAAGTCAGAATAAAGACTATTATGTACTCCCGGATGACATTAATAAATAACCTTTCCAGAATATGCTGTTGAACTACTCCAACCAAAGAATAATAACTTGCTGAAAGAAACAGGGAAAATGAGGCATTCTCAATCGGCCAGAAGGATAATGCCATTGACAGCTCCCCTACTCCCACGGCAATGATTAAAGAATACAGATAAAGTTCTTTGTTGAAATGTTTTTCTAAATTGACCGACCACAATGACTGCATGGCAAGAAAAAAGCTGATAATTGTCATTATCAGCATATTGGCCCAAAAAGGCAGCCTCAAGGAATATATAATATTGGAAGTCAGGAAAATCACTGCCAAGCTTACCAGTAATCCGACACTTTGCGCTGCTCTTAGAAGTTGTATTGATCGCTCTACTGCTACATTATAAATATTTTCCACCAGCAAAATGGCATAGGTACCTAAGGCAAACATAGTCGTTGTTGTCAAACGGATAATCCAGCGAGGTGGTAGTAAAAAATAAAAAAGAGAAACCGAGGCAGTAAAAAATACCGGTAAAATAAATAAAAGTATCCATTCATTACTCTTTATATCTTCCTTTAACGACCAGGCTGTCAAAAGATATGATATAAAGGCCAAAAACAAAACCAGGTAAAAACGAACATCTTGCCAAATCAGCTGGATTGTCAATACACCTGAGGTTAAAATAATCGTCGTGACGGCAAACCTTTCTCTTTTTTCTAAAAAGGTCAGGATATGCTTATACTTCGCCAGATTTCTAAGCTTCCCTTTTAGAAATCTTCTGTAGGATTTTTTTTTGCCTCGTTTGAGAATCAACCTTTTATACATTGATTTGGTAGTTTGAAAAAACCCGTTGCACGTCTTCTCTCTCTTCAAGCGCTTCCAGTAGTTTTTCAATTTTCTCGATATCTTCTTTTTGAGAAACGGGAATTTTGGTTATCGGTCGGAAATAAAGTTCAAAAGAATTAACTCCCCCCCCTTTGGAAACTAAATACTCCCTTACTCTATGTAGATCATTGGGATTGGTATAAATTAATATATTATCAGGACTCTCTTCAATATCAATGGCTCCTCCCTCTAAAGCATCCTCCAATATTTCATCATATTTTTTTCCATCCTTGGCTATTTCTATTAACCCTACCTGTTGAAAAAGATGAGACACGGCCCCGCTTGACGCCAAAACTCCTCCTGATCTTTCAAGAATGTTTTTCAGTTCGGCAACTGTTCTCATCCTGTTATCAGTTGTTACTTTAATCAGAATTCCTATACCCCGAGGACCGAATGCCTCATAAATTGCTTCCGTCAGGTTGGATACCGAATCTGCCTTTCCAGCCCGCTCTATTGCCCTCTGAATATTTTCTTTTGGCATATTTATCGATTTGGCACGCTCCACAGCCAATCTCAACTTAAAATTACTTTCCGGATCTGTTATTCCGCCGCCTTCTTTAACGGCTATAATAATGGCATTGGCTGTTTTGGTGAATAATTTACCCTTAACGGCATCCACCGCTTCTTTTTGATGTTTAACTTTTGACCATTTGGAATGTCCAGACATAGGAAATCAGCTATTAGTCTTTAGCTGTTAGTCTTTAGACTAACGACTAATGACCAATGACTAACAGCTATTTTATATCTCCCCTTGACATTTCTCAATAACGTAGATAAACTAACCGGAAAATAGAACTCATGACCACCCTCCTTCAAGCTGCAATCGAAGCTGCTTTAGCCCAAAAATGGGACACGGCCATTGAAATCAATAAAGAACTTCTTAAAAATAATAAGGATGATATTGATATCTTAGCCCGGCTGGCTTTTGCCTATGCTCAAACAGGGTCAATCGAAAAAGCTAAAAAAATCTACCGCAAAATTTTATTACTGGATAAATATAATACTTTAGCCGTCAAAAACCTCGACAAGATTAGTAATCTGAATGAGAAAAAATCAAACAGTATTATTCCTCACGAACGCGTCGCACCCGGATTATTTATTGAAGAACCGGGAAAATCTAAAACGGTCCTACTGATTAATGTAGCTCCGACTAAAATCCTGAACCACTTAAATATCGGGGATACGGTTATCATCCATCCGAAAAAACATTCCGTAGAAATAAGGGGTTTGAATAAAACTTATTATGGTGCTCTGCCTGATGATATTGCTTTTAGATTAATAAAATTTATTGCTGTCGGTAACAGTTATATTGCCTGTATTAAAAATATTCAGAAAAATCAGGTTTGGGTATTCATCAGGGAAATTTCCCGAGGTAAAAAATTATCACACCAGTCTACTTTCATCCCGACCACTTTTAAAGAATATTCCGCAACAATCCACAGGGAAATTAAAAAGATAGTCTCTCCTGATCCCTTGGAGGAAGAAGAAATCCATCAGGATGAATCTGAGGAATAATGAATAATTTTTTCCTTCAAAAAAAGTATAACACCTGAAAGCTTTTTTTGCTTTTTTATTTTTATTTTAGCAATCTGTTTTGGTACAGATAACTCTCGTCTTGATTCACTGATTGCTAAAAGTAAGGAAATTATAAGAATAATAAGGAGTATCAGATAAATATTCATTTTAGGAATCCTTCTCCGATAACAACTTTAATATCGGCGGCAGACTGGTTGATATTCTGGTTGTCTTCCCGGCAATTGTAATCTTTTTTAAGAATCTGAGCAATTATACTTTGCCGGGCTTTAGCATTATAAAATTTTATTTGGCAATAATTTTTATTTGTTTCAATTGCGGTGGTGGTAAAAACTACATGAGCTCCCATATGATTCAAAATTCTGGCAAACTGTCTGGCAATTTTTTCGCCACCGCTGGCATTTTGAACTTCTATCGTGAAATTTTCCTCCCTGATTCTTATATCCTGGAAGTCATTAAGAATAAAATTATCATAAAGTTCCCAGTCTAAAGTATATATTTGAGTTCTATCAGGCAGTTCTTCCTTCCTGCCGGCCGCGCTTTCAGTCGGATCAAGGTACATCATCTGATCTAATCTTAAATTCCGCACAGCCCAAAAAAAACGAAGTCTTTCCCAAAAAGACATGTCTGTAACAATCCCGGCTGTAATCATTGTCTTTATGAATGGTAAACCTGTTATTAACCTAAAATTATCACGCTTAAACTCGCTTAATTTCTCCCGGGTGTCTGGCAGTTTTATCGCCTCTTTATTTTTAAATAGTAAATATCTGTCTGTTTTAATTCCTATGGTGGATTCCACTGCTTTTTTTAATAACTTACCTCCTCCCCGTAGAGTATCCAATTCTCCTAATTTATATATGGAATAAAGGGGGTATGTCTTATATCCGTAAGGAGCCTCCATCAGGAAATTAGGTTTTAAATATAAATAAACGCCTTGATGCATTTTAGGCTCAACCGAAATAACTGCCAAACCGTAATCGGTAGCTTTATTCCTCTTATCTATATTCTGCAGGACTATCGTAAACCTGTTTACCCCATCCCAACCGTTTTTGAATGATAAAAAAATTACCAGGCTTATATTAAAGGCTATGATAAGAATACTAATGCGCCAAAGGATTATTTTTTTCCGTGAGGTTTTTCTCCTCATTTTTTCCCTCTTTTGATGATTTCAATCTGGGGAAGAATAAATGATGAACGATTGACTAATTGCTGGACTTTTTTTTCCAGCTCCTTTTTTTTCTTCTTTCTCTGTTCACCATGATAATAACCTCCGAATTTGCCCATAATCAATTATTATAGCTTATTAGTCTACTAATTTTAATTTCTCTAAAACCTGATTAAGTTCTAAAGGAAGTTCCTTCTCTATTGACTTGCTTTCTGAGGTCTCCGGGTGATTAAATTGCAGACGGTAAGCGTGTAAAAACAACCTCGGGCAAAATTTAATTGCCTCCCGGTATACCTTTCTTCCGCTGTATAAATAATCGGCAACAACCGGAAAACCGAAATGTTTTAAATGGATCCTGATCTGGTGTGTTCTGCCTGTTACAGGAATTGCTTCAATTAAACTATACCTGTTAGCTTTATCGTCTTCATAATGGTGGCGGACTAAAATTCTGGTTTCGGCATTCCGTCCGTACGGTAAAACACCGAATTTTCTTTTATTCCAGGGCAGTCTTCCAACAGGTACTTTAATGGTCATCTTCCTAATAGCAATATTTCCATGAACCAAAACAAAATAGCTTTTTTTTACAGTTCTGTTTTTAAACTGATCCTGAAGATTTAAAAATGTTATTTTGTCCTTGGCGATCAACAATATTCCTGAAGTTTCTTTATCCAGTCGATGTACAATCCCGGCCCGATCATAAAAATTACTCTTATTGTTTCTTGTGTCTTGATTCTTAATATTTAATTTATCTTCCGCCCAATCCTGGATTGTTTGAGAAGAAACATTCTCCGACCGGTTGACTACGACTCCTGAAGGCTTATCAATCGCCAAAAGATAACCATCTTCATAAAGAATGGAAATATCCATTGAAGACTATTTCTCTTTCTTCCGCTCGCAGGTCACACAGTATAAAGCTGTCGGTTTTACACCCAGCCTGTCGGTATCAATCATCTGACCGCAATTTTGGCATTTACCGTAGGTTCCCTTTTTAATCCGTGTCAATGCCAGATTAATCTCTTCCAGACCTCTTCTCAATACTTTCTCCAAGGCTTCCATTCTTTCATGTGAACTTTCTTCCTTTGCTTCCGTATCGGAAGCGGCATTATCATTCAGCCTGTCCGGATCAGAAAACGGGTCTTGAAGTTTTATCGACGATATTCTTTCTTCTCTGACTTTTCGCAATTTGAGAAGATTACGGTAGATTGAATTAAGCAACTCTTTGGGAAACTTCATTTTTTTTCTTTTTAAAATAATTTAAAAATTTTTTATAAATTTCGCTCCGACCGGCAAATAAAAATATTGATCCTGTTATAATCATCAGCGCCAAAATCTGTCTGAAAGATAATCCATATAAGTATACGCGGTGTACTTTCAAAAATTCAAGTCCGAATATACTGACACCTGTAAAAAAAGCAAAAATAGCAAAGATGATCCCTTCTTTCCATTTTTTCCGCCAAGCCCGGCGTAAAAGAATTAATAATAAAATAAATAATAATAAATATGTAAAAGCTTCATATAATTCGGTCGGGTGATAGAATCCCGGTCTGCCGATAATTCTGACCTTGAGGTATGAATTGGTTTCCGTTCCATGTGCTGCCCCTCCTAATTGTTGGCCGATTTTAATAAAAATTAATGCTAATGTCCCAGCCAAGGAAAGAATATCTGCAAAATGAAAAAATTTAATTTTTTTCTTCCGGGAGTATAAGTAAAGAAAAATAAAACCTCCTATTGCTCCGCCAATCAGTGATAAACCGGGTGTTTCCACTACCAGTATGTACTTTAAAACCATTAAGCCAAAATCAGGCCAATTTCTGATGATATATACAATTCTGGCCGAAACCAGCGTAACCAGAGAGGTATAAAAATAAGCATCAAGATACTCTTCCTCCTTAAATTCCTCCCGGGCATATTTCCAAACCACAAAGGTTGATAATAAAAAGGATAAGGCTAAGAATAATCCGAAAGAGTATACGCTGAATGGACCGATAGTGTAAAGCACAGGCAACATAAAAAAATATTAATAAATTATCCTGATTCTCTTCTGCCCAAAATAACTTCCGATTAAAAATACCATTATACCAATGATAAAAAGTGTTCTACCAACCCCAACTACATCCGCTAAAATTCCGGAAAAAAGTACCGGTAAAAGTGAAAAACCGCCTATCAATGATGTAAGTACTCCGTAAATCCGGCCGCGCAAGTTCTCATCTGTTTCTTCCTGGAGTATTGTCGAAGAAGGCACATTTATAAAACTATTCGCAACCCCCAAAACCAGAAGCAAAAACATCATGGCGTATATCATACCATGAAGATTAAAAAAGCTGATTACTGCTAACATAATTAAAGTAATTCCGGAAATTATAATTCCGGAAAGAATTATGGTTCCCCGCAGTATATTATTAGGCTTAACTCCGACCAGAAAAGCTCCCAGTATTAGTCCCACAGCAGCCGGACCCATCACTACTAATGATATATCCTTCAAATCAATTAGAAGTATCTTATCGGCAAATCCGGGAGCCAAAACTACCAGGGTAGCCATTAACGCCTGGGAAAAAGTCAGCAGGTAGAGACTTTGTCTGATCCGTTCATGCTGATGGATAAATAAAAAGCCCTCGTAAACGGGTTTGACGAAATTAATTATATAGAATTCAAATTTTACCTTTTTAGATGCAGAAAGTCTTGGTAAACGATAGTTAAAAAAAGATGCCAATAGCATGAATATGGTCATGATAATAAAAATGTTCTGGCTGCCAAATACTCTTAATAATGGTCCGGCAGTCAATGAACCGATTACCGTCGACAGATAAAAGGTAATGGTAAACAGCGAGTTGGCTGAAAGTAAATCATCCTTCTTGACCAATTGCGGAATACTGGGTGCTTCAGCCGGGATGAATAATTGCGTAAAAATGGAAATGAGAACTGATAGTAAATAGAGCATAAATATGTGGGCTGAAAATAAAAAATAAAAAAACAGGATAAATGCCCGCGATAGATTACAAAATATTAACACCGATCTTTTATCGAAATGATCTACTATTCCGCCAAACATTACTCCAAAAATAATTGCCGGCAAACCAAAAGTTAACAGCATCAGGGATACGGCAGTATTGGACATGGTCAACTGATAAACTTCAATCGCCAAAACAAATGAAAGTATATTTAAAGATATCTGGGAAATTATCTGACCCAACCAGAGCATTCGGAAATTGAAATTAGTTAATACCCGTACAATAGATCTATTCATCGGTGAATTGTTTAAAGAGAATTTAAATAGTGAAGAATCAGCCTTACCCCGAATCCTGCTCCGCCGGCAGGAATAAGTGGCGTATCTTTCTCCATATAGGCTGGGCCGGCTATATCGAGATGTATCCATGATGTATTATCGACAAATTCCTCTAAAAATAGTGAAGCTGTAATTGCCCCGCCGTATTTTGTTGTGGCAATATTTCTTACATCCGCTATATGGCTTTTTATTAAATCTTTATACCCTTTTTCAAGCGGCAGCTGCCAAACTTTATCCCCGGTCTCTAAAGATATTTTCGTAAACGTTTTTAGTAATTTATCATCATTGCCGAACATTCCGGCAATATCCTGACCCAAAGCTACCATACAAGCACCGGTTAACGTCGCTAGATCAATAATTTCATCAGGTTTTTCCTTCTTTACCGCATAAGATAAAGCATCTGCCAGAGTTAATCTGCCTTCAGCATCGGTATTTATAACTTCAATTGTTTTTCCATTCATCGCTCGTAAAATATCTCCTGGTTTTAAAGCCCGTCCGGAAGGCATATTCTCGCAGGCAGGAATCAGTCCTGTGACTTCAGCATTTGGTTTAAAGGAAGATATGGCAGAAAAAATTCCTAAAATGGCAGCTGCTCCGGACATATCCAACTTCATGGTTTCCATATATTCCGCAGTTTTTAGGGACAATCCTCCGGTATCGAAAGTTATCCCTTTGCCTATAACCGCTAATTTTTTCCTCGGCCTGGCTGGCCTATATTTCAGGATGATAAATTTCGGTTGTTCATCACTTCCCCTGGCCACTCCCAAAAATGAATTCATTCCCAGTTTCTCTATTTCTTCTTTTTCTAAAATTGTTACTTTTACTAATCCGTTAGAATTTTTTCCGATTTTCATGGCTTCTTGCGCTAAATAGGTCGGAGTGGTCACCTGAGGGGGTTCATTTATCAGATCTCTGGCAAATAAAGTAGCTTTGCTCATGATTTGACCCTCCCTTATCCCCTCCTCTGCCTGGGATAGACTGGCAAAAGGCAGGGAAAGTATTACCTCTTCCAACATCCTGATTTTATTCTTTTCTTCTTCGCTTTTATATTTGAGGAAGCGGTAATCGGCCAGACTAACTGCCTCAACAATAGTCTGAACACTGTTTTTTATGCCAAATAGATCACACCAATCATCAGCTAAAACAATTCCGATTTTGACCGCTTTATTTTCTTTCGATTTCCTGATTGACTTAGCTACTTGTTCGGCTAAAATTCCCCGGTCAAAATCCTTCTTTTTACCAAGGCCGGTGATAATTAATTTATAGGCAGAAATAATTCCCTTGGAAGATAATAATAAAACTTCATCGCGATCCTGGTTAAAATTTTCCCGTTTTACGGCATCTTTAATGTATAATAGTAATTCGCCGGGAAACTCTTTATATTTTTCAATTTCTTCATCTTCCCATAAAAACAGATTTAAAGTATCTACTTCAAGCTGAGATATCTTCTTCGATTTGAGGGAAAATTTCATAGTGATCCGATTGACTATCAAAGTGTACCAAAATATAATTCTGGTAGTCAACGCATTCTTTCGGGCAAGTGCTGGAACCGGCAGACAGGCAAGTCTCAAAAACTTGTGGTATGAAAATACCGTGAGGGTTCGACTCCCTCCTTGCCCACCCGAATCTTATTATCATGACTTCCCGCCGGATGGTTCAATGAATATAATTTATCTGAATATTGCTGGATTTAATTTAAAAATTTGTTTTAAAAATAAAAAACCCCGCAATTTAAGATACTATTCTTCATATAGTTTAAGGACCGAAATCCTGAAATATTACAAAGGATTTATTCTGAAAGGCAAACCCAAAGTTATACATTTCACTATTGAACTTTATAAATCTCCCTTTCAAATAATTTTCAAATCGGTTCAGGATAAAAACAATAAATATTTACTTTATTATCAGGAACGGGGCAACCTGATTCAAACCTTCCAGCATTTGAGTATTATCGAATTTAATTTAATATCCAAATACGTCTTACAGAAACTACTTTCTTTACATAAGGGACTCATTCTCCACGCCTCAGCAGCCTACTTCCCCCGGGGATCTGTTATTTTTATCGGCAGACCGAATGCCGGTAAATCAACAATCATTACTCTTTTAAAAAACGTTTCCCTTCCTTTAGCAGATGACAGCGTATTTATACGGCAAATCGGCAGAGATTTCTATTGTTATCAGACTCCTTTTGTTGAAAAAATAAATTGGTTTCAAAAGAAAAAGGGAAGGTATAAAATCAGAGCGATTTGTTTAATAAAAAAATCTTATTCTTCAACAAAGCTGGAGAAGATAACCAGTAAAACTAATATACTGGTAAAAATATCGAATGAATTATGGTCTGATGTGAAGCATTCGTCTTCTCAATTATTAAGTCTGACCCGATTCATTAATTCATTTGACGAATTTTATTTACTTAGATTTACAAAGAACGGGAGGGAATTGCTAGAACAATTATCAAGAATAACATTCATAATTACCGCTGATTTTTTCGCAAAAACACGAGGGACCACCGCTTCCGCAACAATTATTAGGAACACAACAGGCACCGCACTGACTTAACAGATCATCAATATATAAGTCGGACGGAAAATAAAGCAAGAATGTGATTTTCTTCATTTTGATTTCAGGTTTTAAATAATTTTTTACCATTATAATCTGCTTTTCATCTAATTAGGTTTTTATTATATATTGAATAACGCTTTTGGCATCATCCGTTAGATCATATTTAACGGTTTTTTCAATTTTATCGCCCTGTTTTATCTGGTCAAATTTTATTGCCGTATTCCCCTGTTCGGATTCCTTAAGATAAATTGCTTGTCTCAAATTGGATTCATTAAAAAAATCGGCCGTTAATATCAATCCCTTGTCGTCCACGATTGAAATTTCATAAACATTTTCCTGATTGTCAAAACCTATTTTCCCTACGATCCCGTTTATTCTTTCTGTAATGATAATGGAATGATTGTTATTCTGTTTCTTTGATTTTAGGTATTTTGGGTAAATGTTTGTTAAGAATTCACTGGATTTATCGGAAAGCAAAGGCTTCAGGTTCTGACCTGATTTTATTGATTTTTTATAAATAGGTTCTATTGTGGGAGATGAACTAATATTATTGCTTTTGAAAAAAGGGATCTTTGATGATTTAGAAGGAGCTGAATTAAAAGTAATGTAAACGTAATATCCAACCTCTCCTAATGTTATAAATATAATGATTACAAATATTGTTTTTAGAATTCTTCCGGACATTACAAAATAGATAAAATCTAATTAATAAATTTATTATACTTCAAATATACCTCTATATTTTTAAATATTAAATCGTTAAAATTATATTAACAAAATAAACAAATATTTACTATGCTACAAAAAGCTGCCCTGACTATATTTTTTTTTCTTTTCTTCAAATTGACTTTTCCATCCACTTCTTATGCCCAAAGCCTGAAAATGGAAATTTTAAACAAGGGTTTGATAAACGTGGGAGATACTTTAAAGCTGCAAATTTTAATTGATACAACAGGCCAACCTGTAATATCCGGTGATGCACTGCTACAATTCGATCCTAAATACTTAAAACCACTTTCTTCCACCAATAACGGTTTCTTTTCCAATTTTTTTGGCACTTTGGTAGGTCTTTCTCAAAATAAATATTTATTAAGCGGTTGGCAAACCAGTATTGCTTCTCCTAAAAAATCAAGTGGTCCTACTCCACTGGCTACAATTGGCTTTCAAATCTTAAAATCCGGTATCACCGAACTTGTATTGATCTGCCAAAATAACATGGAAAATGATTCCAACATTAATGATGCTCGTAACTCCAATGATATTTTAGATTGTCAAAAACTTACCCCTTTAACAATAGAAATTTCTTCCCAAGGCCAAAATAATCCGCCAAATACCGATGATTTGCTTGTCAAAATATTAGAATTAATAAGAAAATTTATTGATAAAATTTCGGATACAACTAACCGTTTCGATCGGATCTTATCTAAAATCTTAGTCATAAGCGATAAATACAATAAGAATAAAAATAAAGACCCTGAGACAGTCAAAAAGATATCGCTGGCTGAAGTGAAAAGTAAAATTGTTAATAAAAAAATATCTGATTTGAATATAATTATATCTGACCTGAATAAGGAAAGGGATTTTTTAATATTCAAAACTGAAGTCAGGCGGCAAATAACAAATTTGATTTCCATTAAATCGGATCTTCAGGAGTATCAACAATTACTCAGAGATCTTATCCGCCTCTTAAGAAAAAATTATGGCAAAAATTAAATTTCCGATTTTAGTATTAATTTTATTGGCGGCAATTTTTACTGCCGCAGTTCTAATCCAAACAGGAACAATTTACAACAAAAATAATAAACCGGAAAATAAAGAAGAATTAATTCCATCAAACAATAATAAGGATTCGACTATATCCTTTTCTACCTTTGAAAACGCCAGTGAAATGGATCTATTGGAGACGGAATTGAATAGCCTAGATCTGCTTGAACTTGAAAAGGATATTGAGGAAATCAAACAGGAAACAAATAAATTGTAATTAATCTGATACTATTCTTTTTGTTTCTCCACCGAATAGAAGCGGATCCGGTCACCTCTGAAAATAAGGTCTATCTCCCCTCCGGGACCGTTGCGGTGCTTGGCAATTAACAGTTTAATAATCTGCTGCTCCCAATTTTTAACCTCTGTAACCTCTTTATAAATAAACATTACTACATCAGAATCCTGCTCTATGGCTCCTGATTCCCTAAGATCAGCCAATTGTGGCCTTTTTTCTCCCCGATGTTCCACGGCACGGGACAACTGAGAAACGGCTAATATCGGAATTTGCAGTTCCCGTGCCAGGTTCTTCAAAGATTGGGAAATAAGGGATACTTCCTGAACTCTGTTATCAAATCGCCTGCCGGGATCTACCAATTGTAAATAATCAACAATCAGAAATCTGGCATCGTGCATTGTCTGAAGCCGCCTGGCTTTGGTCCTTATTTCGAAAATATTTATTCCCGGAGTATCATCAATATATAACGGGGCTTCAGCCAATTCACCCATAGCCTCGGACAACCGGGTAAAATCTTCATCCGTCAGTCTGCCTGTCTTTAATCTCCAGGCATCAATATCGGCTTGTGAAACTAATAATCTGTCCACCAGTTCTTCCTTACTCATCTCCAGGGAAAAAATTCCTACAGCTAATTTCTCGTGGACAGCAATATGTTGGGCAATATTTAAAGCCAGGGCTGTTTTTCCCTGTCCGGGACGGGCGGCCAGAATAAGAAGATTTGACTTTTGCATTCCGGCTAATTTATTATCCAAATCATAAAATCCGCTCGGTAAGCCCCGCAAATTTGTCCCTCTTTTGTGAAGTTCGTCAAGTCGGTCAAAACTCTCAGCTAAAGCATCTTTAATGTTGATAAAATCCCGCCTGGATCTTTTTTGGGCAATAGACATGATTTCCGCTTCAGCCTTGTCCAGCAGAATTTTGGTATCATGATTGCCTTCATAGGCCAAATTGGTGATTTTGGCACTTGATTCAATTAATTTTCTCTTGACATAATGATCAGCCACTATTTGCCCGTAAAATTCAATATTACCGCTGGTCGGAACGGTATTGGTTAATTCTGTTAAATAAATACCTCCTCCGACATCTTTATATTTACCCATTTTCTTAAGCTGCGCCGTCATTGTGACTACATCTACCGGTTCATGCTTTTCAAACAAAGCCATCATTGCCTCATATATATCAGCATGACTCTCCTTGTAAAAAAATTCGGGCTTCAAAAAATCGATAATTTCCGCTATGGCATCTTTATCGATTAAAATAGCTCCTAAGACTGAAGCTTCCGCCTGTTCATCATGAGGAGGAATGCGAGGTTCTGGCATATGCTTATTCCAATACAACTACTGTCTGCTCTACTGGTATCTTATCTTTGGTTATAGAAAGTTTAGCCATGGGTATCACTCCCTCTTTTCCCATTTCCTTTAAAAAAAGACCAACATCGGCTAATTGTCCGAATTTTTCCTTATTCATCCGGTCTATCAGATAATGCATGGGGATAATAATACTCGGCTCAAGCTGGCTTACGATCAAAGCGGCTATGACAGGACTGATGGTATAAATTCCGCCGACAGGAACCATTAAGATATCAATCCCGTTAAGTATTTCTACAGCTTTCTCATCTAATTTATGCCCCAAATCCCCCAAATGGACCACCGATATCTCATCCATATCAATCCGATAAATGTTATTTTTACCTCTTTCCAGGCCGTGATTATCATCGTGATAGGTGGACATGCCTATTACTTTCACACCCAATACTTCATATTCTCCCGGTCCTTCAATAAAAATAATTTTTTCTCCGCTTATCCCCTCTTTATAATTATGATCGCGATGTTCATGGGAAATTGTCACTATATCAGACTCGGTTTTAGGAAATTTCAGGCCGAGCATGTCTGGATCGAAAGGATCGGTAATCAGTGTCGCCTTTTTACCTCTTAACCTGAATGAAGCATGTCCTATATGCGTAATATCCATTATATAAATACCTTTAACCGCTTTACCCTGAACCTTGGCTATTAGGGTAAAGTATTATTATCACTTTTACGATTTCTTGACAAGGGGAAACATCAGACTTAATATGTTATGACGCCTCTCAAATTTTTATGAAAAAAGACGTCATTTTGGCACTTTTGGTCGGTTTTGCCATCGGCAGTACTCTAGCTGTATTGGCTGTCAAACTCCCTATTGTCTTGGATAAACAGGAAAAACCGAAAGAGGAAATTTCCCAAACTAAATCGGAACCCTCTGTTATCAAAAACCTGAAAAAAACATCTTTGAATATTAGTCAACCGTCAGATCAAGCTATTTTAACCAAAGACAATACTACCCTTAAAGGCAACACTGATCCTTCAACCGCTCTTATCATCGAATCTCCTCTGGAAAGTATTGTCGTTGAACCGGATGAAAACGGTTCTTTCCAAGCTTCATTAAAACTTACCGAAGGCGGTAACCCAATCTATGTTACAACCATAAATGAATCGGGAGAACCTGAAACTAAAACCCTAACCCTGTTTTACACTACAGAAAAATTATGAAAGAACATTATTTTCCGAAAATAATCATTGCCGTACTATTAATGATTATCTCAATTTCTGCTTCACCGTCTTTTGCTCAAACCAAGACACCTTTTCCTACCTCAAAACCTTCTCTTATACCCACAGATACAGGAATAATCGATAAGTTAAAACAGATCGAAATTCTTAAGGAAAAAATCGCTACCCGGGTGGCTGAGGTTAGAAACCAGCAAAAAGGAGCTATGTTTGGAAAAATAATTTCTGTTGAAAACAATCTCATCACTTTACAAAGTCCCGGGGGTGAACAAAAATTCACTTTTTCTGAAGATACCCTGGTGTTCAAAATGGAAAACAAGACTAAAACTGAAGGAAAAATAACTGAACTTAAACCTGGCATTACTATTTCTGTTATGGGAAACTACAACGAGACTAAAGAGAATCTTCTTGCCAAATATCTTTATATCCAGGAAAATCTGGTCAGGATTAACGGAAAAATTGCTGAAGTGGATAAAGCTAATTTTACTTTGAACGTCAGAGCCAAAGACACGACAAAGTTAATCGATTTCGAAAAGTATACCGTAACTTCTATTTATATCAAAGGAAAAGGAAACCAAAAAGGGGGCTTCTCCAAATTTAAACTTGGCGATACAGTTTTCATCTCAGCCATTCCTAACCCTAAAGAGGAAAACCGTTATAGCGCCTTAAGAATTATTAATTTGCCTGCCAGTGTTATCACGCCCACACAATCCGTCTCCCCTACTCCCACACCTTAATCATGACCTCCAACCGCATCCGAGAGTTAAAGCGCAAAATAAAATCACAGCGATGGCAATCTTTCCTTGTCTCTGATTCATTTAATGTCAGTTACTTAACTGGAGTAAGCTTTCTTACTCCTTATGAACACGAAGCCTATTTACTCGTCACTCTGAATAATACTTACTTTATTACATTTTCAACTTATTACGGTTTATATACTATTAAATCTAGCTGGCAAGTCCACTATGCTACTCCTTTTAATAAATTAACCTCAATTCTAACCGAAATTATTAAAAAAGAGAAAATAAAAACTATGGCCATTGAAAAAAATAGCCTAAATTTGTCTGAATATTTATCGTTAAAAAATAAGCTGCCTGTCAAACTGATTTTAACTCAGGATATAATTGAAAAATTAAGAATTATCAAAATAGACTCGGAAATAAAAAATATTCACCAAGCTGCCAAAATTACTGATAGATCCTTCAGCTTTATCTTAAAACAAATTAAAAAGGGAATGTCAGAAAGAGAATTAGCTTTAAAAATTGAATTTTTCATAAAAGAAAATGCCCAAAATATAGCTTTCTCGCCTATCGTCGCCTTTAATAAAAATGCTGCTATTCCTCATTATATTCCGTCAGATAAGGTTAAACTGGCCGCCAACAGTCTTATTCTTCTGGATTTCGGAGCCAAAGTAAATAATTATTGTGCCGATCTTTCCCGAGTCGTATTTTTTGGAACTCCCACAAATCGACTGGTTAAGATTTATCAAACTGTTCTTGATACCCAACAAAAAGCGCTTAACGCTCTCCACCCGCAAGTATCTGCAAAAACGATAGACTCTATTGCCCGAAAATTGATTGAGAGAGAGGGCTTCCCCTCATTCCAACACGGTCTCGGACACGGTGTCGGCCTAGCCATCCATGAGGATCCCAGGTTAAATCCCCAAAGTACGGACAAACTTATGCCCAACATGGTTTTCACTATCGAACCCGGCATCTACCTCCCAGGCTTCGCTGGAGTCAGAATCGAAGATTTGCTAGTATTAAGACGAGAGGGTCCTGAAATATTATCTAAATCAACCAAAGAAATAATCATCTTATGATTAAACCCCAAACTTTAAAAGGCTTCCGTGATTTTCTGCCCCAACAGGCCAAAAAACGACTTTGGCTAAGAAACAGGCTGGAAAATATATTTCAATTATGGGGATTTGATCCTATCGAAACGCCAACCTTAGAACCATTGGATATCTTTCAGGGACAAATAGGTGAGGATGAAAAATTATTCTTCAAATTCAAAGATCCCGGCGGTCGCGATGTTGCCTTGCGCTACGATCAAACTCTTCCCTCAGTCAGAATGGTCAGTCAATATTTAAATACCATTCCTCTTCCCTTTAAAAGATACCAAATTCAGCCGGCTTTCAGGGCAGAAAAGCCCCAAAAAGGCAGATACCGGGAATTTGTACAATGTGATGCCGATATTTTTGGCGATCCGTCAGCCTATGCTGATGCCGAAACTATTGCTCTATCGTTGGATATATATAAACAATTGGGCTTTAAAGTTGTAAAAGTATTGATAAATGATAGAAATCTCCTTACCGATATTCCCTACCCTGCTTTGGTTGCCATTGATAAACAGAAAAAGATAGGTAACCAACAGGTTATAAAAGAAATGATGAATAAAGGTATAGATAAGGCAAAAGCAGAATATTATCTTGATAAGATCAGTAGACTTAAACCAAGTGTTGCCATAAAAATAATTCTTCAATATTTAAATGATTATGGTTTTGCCCAAGAATGGTATGAATTTGATCCGACCATTGTCAGATCTTTTTCTTATTCTCAAGGCCCAATTTGGGAAGTAGTAATTCCGGGATTTACTGCCGGTTCAGTGTTGGGAGGAGAAAGATATGACGGATTATTCAAAACCATCTTTGGTATTGAAATGTATGGTACGGGCTTTGGATTGGGGTTTGATAGAACCTTGGAAGCACTTGATGAATTTGGTTTAATACCATCAGTCAATGCTTCTACAAAAGTCCTAATCACAGTTTTTAATGCTCAATATCAAACACTTTCTCTTTCTACCGGCAAATCACTACGAAAAAATAATATAAATTGTGAGGTATATCCAAACCCGAAAGTAAAACTCGATAAACAGCTTAAATATGCCGATAAAAAGGGTATTCCTTATGTGGTTATTATCGGCCCCGACGAAGCGCAAAAAAATGTGCTGACGGTGCGCAACATGAAAGATAAACAGCAAAAAACCGTTCCCCTGGAAGAACTGATTTCCGATTTGTTATCATGATTATATGTCTGCCCATCAAAAAGGCATCCTAGCCTTAATTACTGCCAATATAATTTGGGGTGCCGCTTCTCCTATTTTCAAATTCGCCCTCCAGAATATCTCCCCGTTTACCCTGGCCTTCATCAGATTCTATGGAGCAACACTTATTTTATTACCTTTTGCCTATCCCTACCTTAAAATACATAAAAAGGATTATCTGAAAATTTTTTGGCTGTCATTCTTCGGAGTTACTGTTAATATCTCATTCTTTTTTTTAGGTTTAAAATATGCCCCTTCAATTAATGCTCCGATCATTGCCTCCTCCGGTCCTATTTTTATCTATCTTTTCTCCATATTTCTCTTAAAAGAAAAACCGCATTTCAAAGTTCTGCTGGGACTAATTGTCAGTTTAATTGGTGTACTTGTCATTATTGGCCAACCATTCCTGGAAGGAAATATTGACGGCCAGCTTATCGGCAATCTGTTCCTCATATTAGCCACACTTGGCAGTGTCGGGCATATCATCATCAGCAAAGAAATCCTTCACGATTATCATCCCTCCACCATCGCCTTTTGGTCATTTTTGATCGGCACGATTACCTTTTTACCGTTCTTTATCCTCGAAATAATGGCTGGCAATAATAAATACGCTTTGGATTACCGGGGTGTTATCGGAATTGTTTTTGGTATCTTCTTATCATCTGCCTTGGCTTATTCTCTTTTTGAATACGGTCTAAAATACATTGACGCTCAAGATGTAGGCATTTTTACCTATATTGATCCGCTCTCAGCCATTCTGATTGCCGCACCTCTTCTAGGAGAATATATTACCTCCATTTATCTTTTAGGTGCTTTCTTGGTATTCGGAGGCATCTTTATCGCTGAAGGCCGGCTCCATTATCATCCTTTTCATTTATTTCATAAAAGACTATGAAAATTGAAGTTTATCGAAATTTACCGCTATAATTTTATTAATGCTCTCTGATCTGTCATTCTTTTTCTTTTCTCTAATCGTTCTTTGGCTGGGAGCCGGACTTATTGTCTATTCGTTGGAAAGAATCTCCAAACGCTTGGAAATTTCCACTTTTGCTGCCTCTTTCTTTATTCTCGGCTTCTTAACAAGTCTTCCTGAATTATCCGTCGGTATCAACAGCATTCTGGAAAAACGTCCGGAAATTTATGTTGGAAACCTCATTGGCGGTTCGGTTATTATTTTTTTAATGATTATTCCCATGCTTGCTATCTTGGGCAAAGGCATCATCCTTAGCCATCAGTTAAATACTCCAAGACTTATCTTTTCCCTCTATGTAATCGGACTGCCGGCACTCCTTATCATCGATAAAAATCTGACCATAGTTGAAAGTCTCCTGTTAATCACGGTTTTTCCTATCCTCTTCTATTCCATGGAAAAAAGAAAAGGTCTTCTTGATCATTTCCGGGATAAATTTATATCCCATAAAAAAGAAACTTTAAGGGATTTTTTTAAAATAGTTGTCGGGGCATATATCGTCTTTATGTCCAGTTCTATTCTGGTAGACAAAACAGTAATTTTTGCCAACAATCTCGGGATTTCTACCTTCATATTAGGCCTTTTAGGATTATCTATCGGTACTAATCTGCCGGAAATATCAATTGCTTTAAGATCGATCACAACCGGAAAAAAAGAAATCGCTCTCGGTGACTACATCGGCTCAGCGGCCACCAACTCCGTCCTCTTGGGCATTTTAACGGTAATCAATGGAAAAAAAGTTGTTCTGGAAAACCATTTCCTGATAACCTTTATTTTCACTGTCTGCGGACTGTCACTATTTTATTATTTTACCCGCAGTAAAAATGATATTTCCCGAAAAGAAGGCTTTATTTTATTTATTATCTATATCCTCTTTTTCATCATGGAATTAGCCTGATAATTAATGTATAATGCGTTTCTTATGAAAAGTTCAATTCATCCGAAATGGTATAACGATGCCGAAATAGTCTGCGCTTGCGGCAATATATTTCGCGTCGGTTCAACCAAACCTCAAATTAAAGTCGAAGTCTGTCATAAATGCCATCCTTTTTTTACCGGTGAAATGAAATTTGTTGATACCCTGGGACGGGTGGAAAAATTCCAGAAAAAAGCTAAAGAGGCCGAAGTTTCTCTCAAAATCTTGAGGGAAAAGAAAAAGAAAAAGATAGAAGAAAGCTCTACTGTCCGCCAACCAAAAACTCTCCGAGAAATGCTGCTGGGCAATGAATAACGATATCGCTATCCTAGAAATCCGCGGAGCAACCGGCGGTGACGAAGCTAAAATTTGGGCTCTTGATCTTTTAAGAATGTATTTAAGATTTGCCCAACAAAAAGGCTTTAAAACTCAAATTCTGGACGAAAATATTATCAGAATTCAGGGATCTAATGTCTATCCTCTTTTACTTCCGGAGACTGGTGTTCATCGCGTCCAAAGAATTCCTCAAACAGAAAGATATGGCCGTATCCATACTTCAACTGCCATCGTTCTGATAACTCCTGAAATTCCCGAAACTCAAATCAATATCAACCCTAACGACTTGGAGTGGGAATTTTACCGTGCGTCAGGTAAGGGTGGCCAAAACGTCAATAAAGTATCTACAGCCGTCAGGCTGAGACATAACCCTACAGGTATTATAGTCACAGCGCAATCGGAAAGATCTCAGGAACAAAATCGTCGTATTGCCGAGTCCCTATTAAGATCGAAACTTTGGCAACAGGAAGAGGAAAAAAAGACTCAAATTTTGGGAACAGCCAGATCAATGATTGGCCGCGGTATGCGGGCGGAAAAAATAAGGACTTATAACTTCCCCCAAAACCGGGTGACTGATCATCGGATCAATAAGAACTGGCATAATCTGGAAGATATTATGGAAGGAAAGCTGGATAAAATCCTTGACTCACTCTCCGCTAGTCTGTCCAATGGTCACTTTTAACTCAACCGTCTCCCCGTTCCTCCATACCGTTACCGTAACCTGATCCCCGGATTTCTTACCGGCAATAATTTTAGCCAATCCGCCATTATCTTCAGTTACCTTCTGTCCGCCGATTTCCACGATCACATCTTCTTCCTGTATGCCTCCCTTATCAGCTGGTGAATCCGCCACCACTTCCTGAACATAGGCACCTTGCGGAATCTCATACATAATCGCCAAATCCCTGGTAATCATCCGGTATCTGACACCTAAAAACGGCCTTTCAAACCGTCCGCCGCTTTTGTTAAATTCCGTAAGTAAACTCTTAACGACATTTATAGGCAGGGCAAATCCGATATTTTGTCCCTCTGATGAAACTGCTATATTTACCCCGATTACCTGACCGGCAGAATTCAGGAGCGGTCCGCCAGAATTGCCGGGATTAATTGCTGCATCAGTTTGGATAACATCATCCAACCTTTCCACATACCCTTCAAAGGGACTCCCTGCCGTAATGCCTCTGCCTAATCCTGAAATCACTCCGACAGTCACAGTGTTGCGAAATTCGCCTAATGCCGTTCCAATAGCTATGGCCATCTGCCCGACTTTCAATTTGCCTGAATCACCCAACTCAACGGGTTTTAATCCGCTGGCGCTGATTTTAATAATAGCCAGATCATTTGAAGGATCCCGGTAAATTTTTTCAATCTGATATTCTTTATCATCGCCAGTTATGACCCGGTATTTAACCCCGCTGTCCGAAACAACATGTTTATTGGTCACAATTAATCCGTCTTTGGAAACTATAAAGCCAGTTCCTATGTCCTGAACTGTCGGCTGTTCACCTCTCAGGTTGGGGGATTGTCTGAAAATATCAAACGGATCAAAAGGATTGATTTCAAATATTCTACCTATTTTCCTTGATTTGACCACCGAAATAGTTACTACCGAGGAAGATGTCTCTTCAACTACTTTGGTGATTACTGATTCCTCGTTAACTATTTGTAATTTCTGCTTTTCTAAAACCGGGGTTTTGTTAGGAACAAACCAATTCTTGACATCCGGTAAGCTTAAATTCAATTGATTAGTTGAGGTACCAATTAAAACCAGAATGACAAAAAGACCTATTAGAACTAATATTCTTTTCATATAAAACCCCTTTGTCATCCCGAGCCGCCAGCGAGGGATCTAGCTAAAAGGGTAAAAGTCATTATATCACTGACTGTTATGTTGATAAAGGGTATCGATGGCGCGATCCAACTGTAAATCACTCTCGGGATTGTTCTCATCATTTTCAATCATTACATCCGGCTTAATTCCTTCTCCGTTCAAATGACTTTTATCGGGTAGCAGCCACTTGGCAGTGGTTATATGAATACCAGCACCCTCAGCCAAATCCTGGGCTTCCTGAATTGTTCCCTTACCAAAAGATGTTTCCCCTACTAAAGGAACATCTTTTCTCACTTTTAAAGCTCCTGCTACTATTTCCGATGCTGAAGCGCTACCTTTATTGATTAAAACAACCATGGGAATGTCGGTTAACTTCCCCTGACGGTTAACTTTATAGGTTTTTTTTGTCCCGTCTGCATTCTCCTGTGTCACCACTTCTCCGCTGGCGATAAACTCAGAAGCGATAAAAACCGATCCGGTCAGATAACCTCCCGGATTGTTTCTTACATCAAAGATAAGACCAAGTTTCTTCTTGACAGGTAATTTGGATCGTCTGTCATTAATTTCATTGACAACTTTAGACCATTCATTGTTGGTGTTATCTCCAAATCTGGATAATTTCAGATAAAAGATAGTCTGGCAGGATTGGCAATCATTTTCATATTCTTGACAACGGAACTGATCTTCATTCTTTCCCCCTTGACAATTAACTAAGAATTCTTCCCATTCGACAGAAGCTACTTTAATCTCATCTCTCAATACATCCAGATCCTGACTATTTTCTGCCCCTGTTTTAATGACAGATAAACGTACTTTACTCCCCTTCGGACCTCTGATTTTAGAAACAACTTCAGGTAAAGTCCAATTAAGCGTTTCTTTTCCGTCAACTTTGACAATCCAATCTCCAGACGAAAGCCCTGCCTCTTCTGCAGGTGAATTTTTTAACGGAGCAACAACCACTATTTTTTTATCCTTAATTCCCAACTGAGCCCCGATTCCTTCAAATCTTCCTCCTAAATCATCCTTGGCTTCCTCATTCTGTTCAGGTGAAAGAAAAACGGTATACGGATCGCCAAGTGCAGCAACCATGCCCGAAATGGCACCATAGATCATTTTTTGTGGTTCTAAATCTGATTTTACCAGATAATAGGTATAAAGACGGTCCCATACGTCCCAAAAAAGTGAGAAATCCAACTCCTTCCCCCTGGCTCTTTCTTTATCAGCTGCCGAGAAGGAAACAACAGTCACTCTCTCCTGCCTTTTACTTCCCAGATTAAAACCGGTTCCGAAAGATAATACTACCAAAACTAAAATTAGCAATATGTTTCTAACAAGACGCATGATTATTCTTCTAATATAATTGCCTCTGCCTCTTTCGGCCGCAACCAGACTAGTTTATTTTCTGCCCTTTCCAGCTCGGAAAATGAATCATCTGATACAACCAATACCGAAAAATCGTTATTTTCCGCTAATTCTGTAGAGATAACACCTAAGGCTTCAAGTGTATCCAATTTCGCCAGAATTTCTGAACCGGCTTTTTTAATTAAGATTAATTGTTTTTCTACCTCACTTCCTATGTCAAAATATGACCTTTTTTCATCCGCCAGAACCTTTAAACGGGCTAGCCGATTTTCTCCGCTTCCCGTCAAACCTTTAATTCTTATACCTTTAACTTCAATTTCTATTTTGTCTTGGCCTATACTTTTAACTTTACCCGCCACCGGTATGGTGACTTTTCCGGATTGTCCGCCATTTTTTACTATTCTGACAGTACCTTTTTTTAAATCAACTTCGGTAATTTTACCTGAAATCGGGCTTTTCACCGTTAAATGAGAAACCAAAGTTTTTTTTTCAGCTAATAACTCTCCTTCTGAAATAACATCCCTCGGTCGTCTTTTCAAATATTTATAAATATTTAAAGGCTTAACTTTTAAAATATTCGATAGGTTAATTTCAACCTTATTTTCCTCTTCATTCATGGCAATAACCTCTCCTTTTGCCACATCACTGTTTTCCGAAACTAAAATTTTGCTGTTGTATGGGAGGAGTATTTTGACTACCGTCTTCATGAGATAATAATGCCGTTTAGCTGGGTTTGACAATAAACGGAAGGAAAGCCATGAATCTAGCCTGTTTAATTGACCTTGAAAGTCTTAACTGATGTTTCTGACAAATTCCGGTCAACGACCTGGGTAAAATTTTACCTCTTTCCGACAGGTAATGTTTCAAGTTTTCCGTATCCTTATAATCAGGTTCACTTTTAAGCTTGCAATAAGGACAATTTTTAATTCTGATAATTCTTTTTCTTATTCTTCTGACCGGTTTACTTCTCGCCATTATGCCCTCCTACACTAGAATGGAATATCATCAGGTGTAATATCTTCAGTTGCTTTTTCTTTATTCGAGGGATTCGATTCTGCTCCGGTTTCTTGATCAGCTGACTTCTTTTTTTTCTTCTTTTTGTCATCACTTGCCACTTGGACTGTCGTATTAACGTTACCAGCTGCCTCTGTTACTACTTCTGCAACCGTTGACACCGTCTTCCCAACTACCGGTTCAGCTTTGGTTCCGACAATATTTACAGGCAGATTAATCTCACCTTCTTCTTTAAATACCTTTTTGGAATCCAATATAATCATGTCATCAATGACAATCTCGGTCGTAGTTCTTTGGGCTCCGTCCTGTCCTGTCCAGGTACGCGTTGCCAGTCTTCCCTCAACGTATACTTTTCTGCCTTTGGACAAAAGCTGCGAACAAAGTTCTGCCAGTTTATTCCAGGAAACAATACGGTGAAATTCTGTCTCTTCTTTACTTTCACCTGTCTGGGTGGTCCATTGTCTGTTGGTAGCCAATCCGAATGTACAAACGGCTGTTCCTGCCGGTGTATATCTCAACTCCGGGTCACGGGTTAAATTACCTATAAGTATAACTTTATTTAATGATCGTACTGACATATCTCACTTACTCCTTTGACTTCGGCCTTTGGTCGAAACTTTTTTATTTTCTTTCTCTTTTGTATTTTTCTTTTCAACCTTTACGCTTGCCGCTTTAATTTTTTTTCTTAAAATTAAAAACCGAAGGATATCCTCCTCCATTTTAATTTTGGCGGAAAATTCGGAAACCGAAGCCGGTTTTATTTCCAAATTTAATAACCAGTATTTTCCTTCCGTTTCTTTTTTAATCCTGTATGAAAGCGCTTTTTTTCCTAAGTTTTCAGTTTTAACAATTTTACCGTTTCCTTCAAGCAATTTTTCTAATCTTACCAACAATTTTTTCTCTTCACTCTCACTTACCCCGGGTCTTTCTATCAACATCATTTCGTATAAATTATCCATATTGAGCTAGTAGTATATCATATCTATTTTTAATAAAATAGGTTAAATTCCATATTGTGCTTGCTCGAATTTTAATTTTATCTTCCCTTATCCTTATCATGTCCGGCCTGGGACTAATCGGATATCAATTTCGTTTGTCTAAATTAAAAATTATTTCTCCCGTTGTCTATCAGGTCGAAGTAAAAGAAAGAGCCTTAGATCACTATTCAATTGAAAATTTGAAAAATACACGATTTAGCCCCCAGGAAATTATTCTGGCTGATCAGAATCTTTTTTATTTTAAAAGTGACTCTGCCTCCGTAAGCGGACTTATAAACCTTCCCGATAACCTGCCACCACAAGGAATTATTGTTTTATTAAGAGGTTATGTAGATCGGGAAATTTACACCACCGGCACCGGTACTAAAAGAATCGGAGAATATCTTTCCTCCAATGGTTTTATTACCCTTGCTCCTGATTTTCTTGGTTACGGCCAGTCAAGCTCTCCCTCAGCTTTTCCTTTGGCAGAAAGATTCCAAACATATACCACCACGCTCCAACTGTTAGCTTCTCTTCCCAATTTACCCTCTTCCGTTAAAAAAATCTATCCTGACTTCAATTTCGACTTTGATCCCGCTAAAATTGGCCTCTTCGGTCATTCCAACGGCGGACATATTGCCCTTGCTGTTCTTGAGATCACTGGCCAGAATTATCCTACCGTCCTCTGGGCACCGGTTTCCAAACCATTCCCGTACTCCGTTCTTTACTATACCGATGAATTTGAAGATCAGGGAAAAGCCTTAAGAAAAATTATTTCCGATTTTGAAAGGAATTACCAAAGTGAGAAATATTCCATCACCGAGTATTTCGACTTGATAAATGCTCCTCTCTCAATTCATCAAGGATTAAATGACCAGGAAGTTCCTTACTGGTGGTCCGACGAATTAGTGAAAATTCTTAAGGAGAAAAACAAAAATGCCGTCTATTTTACTTACCCCGGCGAAAATCACAACTTCAATGGCGGTTCCTGGATCACTCTTGCAGCCCACACTCGAAATTTTTATCGCCAAAATCTCCCAATACCGTAGTCATTTTTTTCTCAATCTCCTGCCAGGAATAAACTCTTATGATGTTTTTTGTTAATTTTCCCTGATTCCACGGCCGGTCAAACAGAAAAACCGGTATTTCCATCCCTAAAGCGATTTCTATTGCATCTTCAATAAAAACATTAATTCTGTATTTGTTAGCAATTTCCTTCTTATATGGAACATCGCTTTGATATCTCTTTTCACTGTCAAATAAATCCACTTTGGCTTTTTGAACCCAAAATCCGTGCTTTTTCAGCCAGTCTATAGTAATCTTTCTAATTTCGACCGGTCTGGAAGTGACATAATGGATATCATAACCTTTCTTTACCCAATTATTTATGACATTAATTGCCTCTTCGATAGGCGGGATTTCTAATTGAAATTTCTCATCAAAAACCATCTCGTCAATGAAATCGACCATCTCTTTTCCGTGTTTTATGCTGTTTTCTTCGATGTATCTATTCAGGAAATAAAATTCTCTTATCTGCTCCAACTTGACTTCGGCATCAAATCTGGAATTAAATTTATCTAAATAAGCTGGGTAAGACTCAGCTAGTACATTATCAATATCAATGCCGATTTTAACTTTCATAGGGCTTTTATTACCGGTCCTTGGAGAGTATCCACCACAGCATAGCCCGCCTTTTCTATTTCTTTTCTCAATTTATCAGCTTCCGGAAATTTTTTTTGCACTCTCTTTGCTTCTCTCTTTTCAACTAATTCCGAAATATTTCTGGGAATTTCGATTTCTTTTGTAGCCTGAATTTGCTTTAAATTTAATCCTAATACTTCATCAAATAAATAAATTAAATCCAACTTATCGTTTGCCGGTATATTGCTTTTCACCGCTTGCCAAACAGCTGCTAATCCTTCCGCCGTATTCAGGTTATTGTTAATACTCTCATCAAATTTATTTCTATAATCCTCAATTTTATCTAACTTTTCTGCCGATAAACTTACCCGCTTATCTGTGGTTGCCGAATTTTTAATTTCACTGATTCTGCCAAATAGTTCTTCATATGCACTTTGGGCTGCTTTTATGCTTTCCCAAGTAAAATTCATATCGCGACCGTATGAAGCTGTCAGAAAAAGATATCTTAAAGCCAAAGGATTGTATCCCTTCTTAACTAAATCGACGACTCTGATGAAATTCCCCAGAGACTTGCTCATTTTTTCCCCTTCAACCGTCAAGTGACCGGCATGTAGCCAATATTTTACAAACGGTTTGCCACTGTATGCCTCGCTTTGGGCGATTTCATTGGTATGATGTATCTGGATGTGATCAACACCTCCAGTATGGATATCAAAACTTTCTCCCAATTGACTAATGCCCATAGCAGAACATTCCAGATGCCAGCCGGGAAATCCTTTTCCCCAGGGACTGTCCCACTCCATTTGCCGCTTAACTCCCTTTGGAGTCAATTTCCATAAGGCAAAATCAGTAATATTTTTTTTCCCCGCTACCATCTCAATTCTTTCACCGGCCTTCAACGTCTTCTCCAATACATCCCTCGTTTTACCGGTCAATTTCCCGTAATCTTTTAACATTTTTGTATTAAAATAAACCCCGTCATCTGTCTTATAGGTAAAACCTTTTTCTTCTAAAACTTTAACCAAATCGATCATCTGCGGAATATATTCGGTTGCTTTAGTAATAACAGCTGGCTTTTTTATATTTAAAAGATTCAGCATTTTGAAAAAATCCTCTGAGTAAAATTCGGCTATCTCCCAAACAGATTTTTTTTCGCGTTTTGCTCCCTTCTCCATTTTATCCTCACCGCTGTCCGCATCCGATGTTAAATGCCCGACGTCGGTAATATTCAT
>MFJM01000071.1:2799-12826 GCA_001779205.1 Candidatus Gottesmanbacteria bacterium RIFCSPHIGHO2_02_FULL_39_14 | reverse complement strand
AATTGCACCTCACGGATACCTACAGATTGGGCCTCCTGGGAGACATCACTATTTTCTTCGGGATGAAGCATACGGATTTTGACATTTTTACCTAATTTTTGATAATCCGCCAGAAGATCGGTAATATCACGGGCTACTAATTGCATTTGGGCCGGAAGATCACGGGAGGCATAGAGAGTGATAGTGAGAATATCATCAAGATTTTTAAGCGTCTGTTTGGTGCCTTCTGAAAGAGTAAATAATCTTGCTTTTGTTAGATCAACCCGCAGTGGTAAAGCAGATAGTATGATATTGGAGAGAATTCCGATGATTAAAATCAGACCTAAGGCTAGCTGAAGTTTTTTTGTCTCTTTGGGACTTTCGCTGGTTTTACGCTCCGATAATTTGATTATGCTTGCGGTTAAGAAGACTCCAGTGAGAGAAAGAAAATAAAAAACATCCCGGATATCGAGAAGGCCGCGGGCAATGTTTTCCACATGAGTAAGGACTGACAATTCTCCCGCCAGGCGGTTGAAGGGCGGAGGGAGCATAAGAGTGACAAAGTCAAGGCCGATGATGATAAAAAGGAAACTGACGGCAGCAGACAGTAGAAAACTGGATATGGCGTTTTTAACATAGGCTGAAGAGGTAAGGCCGATAGATAAAAATGTAGCACCTATAAACAAAGCACCGATATACTGGCCGATAATCTGGCCCAAATCCGGTCGGGAATAGATGATCAGAGTTAAAGGTAAACCAAGGGTGGTAGCCAGAATCAGGACAAAGAAAGTCAGAGCACCGAAAAATTTACCCAAGACGATTTCCGTTTCACTCAGGGGATGGGCAAATAAAAGTTCAATAGTAAGGGACCTTTGTTCATCAGTTAAAAGCTTCATGGAGAGGGCTGGGGCCAGTAGCAAAAGGAACCAGGGGAGAAGTTCAAAATAAGGTCTGAGATTGGCTTGGTTACCGACTAGAGCTGTTTGCGTATAGAGAAAGATTGATAGAAGCAGAAAAGGCACGAGGACAGTATAGGCCAGGGCACTATTGATGTAACCGAAAAACTCTTTTTTTGACAAAGCAAGAATAATTTTAGGTTTCATAATGTTTACTAATTTCACACACCAGGAGAGTGCATACGCACACTCCCGGTGTGTCTAATCAACCACTGGTTAATTGGCTGAAGACATCTTCGATAGCCCGTTCTTTGGCAACCAGGGTTAACAGGATCCATTTATTTTTAACCGAAAGTTTAAAAATATCTTCCCGCAAATCGCGTTTTTTTTCTGCTTTGATAATAAAGTAGTTTGGTTTTGTCTGTTTGACGCCAAGAACACCGGCAATTTTTTTTATTTGAGAGACGACATTTATGCCTTTGACTTCCATTTCAATAGTTTGTGAATTGGAACCGATTTTCTTAAGGTTTTCCGGAGAATCATCCGCTACTATATTGCCTTTATGGATGATGATCAGGCGGCTAGCGATTTTACTCAACTCGGTAAGGACGTGGGAAGAGATAATGACGGTTCTTTTTTTGCCGAGATCTTTTATGAGAGCGGCGATATCCTGACGCTGATTGGGATCCAAGCCTTCGGTGGGTTCGTCAAATATCAAAATGTCGGGGCGGGTCAAAAGGGCTTGGGAAAGTCCGACACGCTGGCGATAGCCTTTGGAGAGTTCGGAAATGGGACGGTAATAGACATCGGCAATACCGCAACGATCAATTACAAAATCAATAGCCTCCGGCCGTTTTTCTTTGGCAATTTCTTTCATGTCCGCCCAAAACGAAAGATATTCTTCGACAGTAAGATCGGAATAGAGAGGATTATTTTCCGGAAGGTAGCCAATTCTTTTTTTGAGAATATCCGCTACGGCTATATTCTGGCCGTCGATATTGACAGTACCTTTGGAGGGCGGGATGACTCCGGCAATCATTCTGAGGGTAGTAGTTTTGCCGGCACCGTTGGGGCCAAGAAGGCCGACAATCTCACTTTCTTTGATTTTTAAATTCAGATTGTTGATGACAAGCTGGCTATCAAATTTTTTGGATAAATTTGTAAGTGTGATCATTAAATTTTGAAAATAAAATATTATTTTAGCGCGTTTGTCAACAGAGTTCTACTGGATAATGGAAGGGAAATTGTGACTTTTGTTCCATGCCGGGGAGAACTAACGATAGCGAGGCGGCCCTGGTGGGAAGTAATAATGGCATGAGAAATAGCCAGACCAAGACCGGAACCAGGGGTATACCTAACATTTTCTCCGCGATAAAAGCGGTCGAAAATATGAGGAAGATCTTTTTGAGAAATGCCGGATCCGTGATCGTTAATTTCAATTAGAGCTAACCCCCTTTTTCTTTTGAGCGTAATTCCAATTACGGTTTTAGGAGGAGAGTATTTAATGGAGTTATCAAGAATGTTGAGAATAGCCCGGGAGAGCTTATCGGGATGACCGGAGATGAAGACTTTTTCATCTATTTGTGTATTAATGTTGATATGTTTTGCTTTGGCTAAATTGAGGGCAATTTCGGTCAATTCATGGAGGGTTTTTGATAAATCAAAGACTTTAAGATTGCTTTTAAAAGCTCCCGCTTCACTGACGGCCAAATCCAAAATATTAGTTAAAATTTGAGACATAGAATTAATATCGATGAGGGAATCCTGAAGTGCCTTTTTATATTCCAGGGGAGAACGGGTTTTGGCGAGTGTTAATTCCGTATTGCCGCGGATAATGGAGAGGGGAGTCTTTAATTCATGGGCAACCGTGGCGATAAACTCTTTTTCCCTTTTAAAGGCCTTGTTGAGGCGCGTTAAAAGAAGATTGAAACTGTCAGCTAATTTTTCCAGTTCATCAGCGGTTTTGGGACTTTCCACTTTGCGGTTAAGATTTTCAGAGGATACGAACTTAAGATTTTCGGAGATAGCAGTGACCGGCTGGAGGGCTTTTTTAGATAATAGAAAACCGCCGAGGATAGTAGGAATTAGAAGAAGAATTGCAACAAAACCAAGGACGATAAGAATAGTGTTTAAAGAATTTTGAATGATACCGATGGGGTGGCCGACGAGAACGACTCCTAAGAGTATATCTCTGGAAAAAACAGGTGAAGTAAAAAAACGCAGATTTTCTCCGGCTATAATTTGATTTTGAATAAAACTAACTTTTCCGGAGACGGCTTTTTGATAGAAGCCATTGAAGATTGACTGATCATAACAACACATCATGGATGAAGAGATAATATTTCCTTTTTCATCCAAAATAGTAACCAGCATGCCGGGTATTTCGCTAAATTCGGAAAGGAAAGTCCTTTGAGCTAAAATCTGGTGCATATCGCTTGACTTTTGGGAGACGACTTCGACTACTTTGCGGCCGTGGTTAACTAAAGAGGTATCAGTCTGGTTATAGAGAACCTGGCGGGTTACCAGATAGAAAGAGGTAAAGGTCAATATCAGGCCGATAAAAAAAGTAAGGCTATACCAGAAGGATAAGCGGAAATGGATACTTTTATAGTTCATAGTTCACGGGTCAGAGGTTTATCAGAGATTTTGTAACCTACGCCATGGAGTGTTTGGATAAGTTTGGTTTTAGACGCCTGATCGATTTTTTTTCTTAAGTTAGCTACAAAGACGTCGACAACATTACTCATACCTTCAAAATTATAATCCCAGACGTGTTCCAGAATCATAGTACGACTGACAACTTCATTTTTATGGCGCATGAGAAATTCCAGAATGGCAAATTCCTTGGGGGTTAAAATAATAAGATTTTTGTTTTTGATGACTGTATGTTTTAGAGGGTCAACAACAAGATCAGCAATTTTTAGAATGGGAGAAGGGCGCTGTTTGCTTCTCCTGATCAGAGCATGGATGCGAGAGCGGAGTTCCAGAAATGAAAAGGGTTTGGTCAGATAATCGTCGGCGCCAGAGTCCAGCCCTCTCACTTTATCCTCGACGGTGGTTTTGGCAGTTAATATTAATATCGGTGTTTTGAGATTTTTCTTCCTTAAATTTTTACAAATTGTTAAGCCATCAATTTTGGGAAGCATGAGGTCGAGAATAATCAGGTCGTAAGGTTCAGATTCGGCCATAAATTGGCCGTCTTCACCCTCATATGCAAGATCAACAGCAAAGCCGTCTTCGATAAGACCTTTTTTAATGACATTAGCCAACCGGTGTTCGTCTTCAATGACAAGGATACGCATAAGTTTGGAGTAAGGCCCATGTCATTCTGAACGGAGCATAGCGAAGTGAAGAATCTCGCAATTTATTTGCGAACTCGCATTCGCGAGAGATCCTTCGCTTACGCTCAGGATGACATCTACAATTTATTCTTTGGGGTATTATAACCTAAATTAGATTAAAGATTCATGAAGATTTAATGATGGTTCGGCGGAGGAGGTTGGCGTTTCCGACGACAGTGATGGAACTGGTCGCCATGGCTATTTCGGCAATGATGGGGTGGAGAAGGCCGATGAAGGCCAGGGGAATGGCCACTACATTATAAAAGAAAGCCCAAAAAAGGTTTTGGACGATTTTGGCAAAGGCGGCTTTGGAGAGTTTGATAGCTGATACAAGAAGACTTAACTGTCCACGAACAAGAATTATATCTCCTGATTCGATGGCAATGTCAGTACCTGTGCCCATGGCAATGCCGACGTTAGCCTGAGCAAGAGCGGGAGCATCGTTAATACCATCACCGACAAAGGCGACCGGAAATTTTTTCTGCAATTCTTTGACTTTGACAACTTTGTCTTGCGGGAGGACATGGGCAAGAACATTCTCTTTGGGAATGCCGACTTGACTGGCGATGGCTTCGGCGGTGCTTTGATTATCTCCGGTTATCATAAAAACCGCGAAACCCTGTCTAATTAGAGAGGCAATGGCAGACTGGCTGTCCTCTTTGACAGTATCGGCGATGGCAATGGAACCCTGATATTTTTTATCGATTGACAGATGGACGACGGTTTTGCCCTGTTTTTCCAAAGAGGTAATATTATTTTGATTTAACAGATGTAAATTTACTTTTTCTTCTTGAAGAAGTTTGACGGTGCCGATAATGATATTTTTTCCGTCAACAACAGCAGTCACCCCACCGCCAGAGATAGCTTTAAAATTCTTGGGCGGGAAGAGTTGCAGTTTATTTTGTCGGGATTTAACAACGATAGCTTGACCTAAGGGATGTTCACTGCCGGATTCGGCGGAAGCAGCGATTTGCAAAATGTCATCGCGAGCGAAGCGTGGCGATCCCGAACTGGATTGTCCCGCCTCAGCGGGATCCCGCTTAGGCGGCGACTTCGTCGTTTCACTCCTCGCAATGACATCAGTCACTTCAGGTTTGCCTTTGGTGATGGTGCCGGTTTTATCCAAGATGACGGCTTTGATATCTTTCATGGTTTGAAGAGCAGCGCCGTGTCTTATGAGGATACCGTTTTCGGCTCCTAAACCTGAAGCAACCATAAGAGCTGTTGGTGTTGCCAAGCCAAGAGCACAGGGACAGGCGATCACCAGGACAGAAATAGCTGCAAAAAGAGCCTGAGAAAGAGGAGAACTGAACATTTGACCAGTCATCCAAGGAAGAATGGGGCGAAAAACATTTGACAGATTTGAAAATGATTGAGGAAAAGCTAACCAGAGAGTAATAGTAGCAATAGTCAGAATGAGAATAATCGGGACAAAAACAGAAGTAACCCGATCGGCAAATTCCTGGATGGGGATGCGTGATCCCTGAGCCTCACTGACTAATTTGATGACTTGGGAGAGGAAGGTGTCTTCGCCTATTTTAGCGACTTTGATTTTAAGCAGACCTTCCATATTCACGGTAGCACCGAGAACTTTATCACCGGTATTTTTAGTAATTGGTAAGCTTTCACCGGTGGCCATTGATTCGTCGACTGCGGATTGTCCTTCAATAATGGATCCGTCAGTTGGTATTTTTTCTCCAGGACGGACAATCATGATGTCATTTAGACGGAGGTTTTCAACTGGGACTTCTTTTTCCTGACCGTTAACAATAATTCTGGCTGATTTGGCTCCTAATTCCAGAAGACGACGGATCGCCTGGGAAGCCCGGCCGCGGGCTTTGGCTTCGACGTATCTACCGGTTAAGTGGAAAGCCATGATCATAGCTCCGACTCCGGCGTAATTATCGATTCCCGGAAGGTTGAAATAATTTAAAATAAGACCAAGCGGACCGGTAGCAAAAGCAATGGTTGTTCCCAGGGCAATAAGGGTATCCATATTAGCTGTTCTTCTGGTGAGAGCTTTGAAGCCGGTTTTTAAAGTTTCAATTCCCGGAAGGAAGAGGGGAATTGTCGAGAGTAGAGTTATGCCGAGATTATAAAGGAGCATATCAGGCCAATACCCGCCGAACATCTCGAAGAGCATCCAGATGGCAATGGGAATAGCAACACTCCAGGCTAACCACATTCTTCGACGGGCTTTTTCCATTTCAACTATTGATGGATCTTCTTCTTTATTACTATCGTTTTTATCTTTAATGCCGTAACCGACAGCCTCAACTTCTTTTTTAGCGAGGGACAGATCAATTTCTTTTTCGGTTTCCAGATAAGCTTTATTAGTGGCCAGATTGACGGAAACATTGGCAACTCCGGAAACCTTTTTAAGGGCGCGTTCGACTAGTTTGACGCAGGAAGCACAGTGCATGCCGATAATATCAAGGGTTAATTGACCAGTTCGTTTATCAGTCATAACTATTTATTATTTAACAATGATTTTGCCATGAAACATATTCATACCGCAGTGAAAAGGATACTCTCCCGTTTTTTTAGCTTCGAGATTGAGGCTGACCTCTTTATTTATTGGTAAATATTTTTTGATTTTCCATTCGGGAATGACAATTTCTTCCAGACAATCGCTTTTGTCTGTCCTGACGATTTTTAAAGTAACCGGAATATTTTTTTTAATAACTATGGTTGACGGGGAATAGCCGGCATCGACCTTGATCGTAATACTTGAACCGGTAACTCGTTGGACACCTTCCTTTTTTTCAAAGAAATACCAGTAAGTGAAGATAATGCCTTCCAGGCCTATCAAAAGAGTAATAATTTGGTCAAGTGAAAGCATGAGAAAGTGTAGATTAGATGGTAATTTTACTCGCCAGAAAAGGGTAGAGTTCCAGAGCTTTATTTTTGATTTGAGCCCCTTTTAATAAACCGGTTTCGGAAATGATAGAAATATTATTGTCATAAGGTATGTAATCAAAAGCAGGGGAATGAAATTTGAGATCTTTAGGGGCATCCGGCCAGATTTCCATACTTTCTCTTCTTTCCAGGAGGTCATCTGTATATGGTCGGGGATCGTATTTTAAGAGAATACTCATGGAGTAGACAGGAATTTGATTTTCACGGGCGGCGAAGGCAATACCTAAACTGCCGACTTTATTGACGAAACCTTCCTGGGATAACAGATCGGCACCGATAAATACGGCCTTAATATTCATAATATTCTTTAAAAGAAGTGAAGTGGCAACATCATCAATAATCATGGTAACATGATCTATTCCAGCCTCAAGAAGTTCCTGAGCGGTGATTCTTCCCTGATAAAGAGGTCTGGTTTCGGTAACTAAAATCTGGAATTTCTTGCCCTGCTTGGCGGCAGTAATAAACATATTAGTGACAGTGGTGGAGTGACAATGGGTGAGGTAGACTCCGCCGTCTGTAATTAAATCTGCCCCAAATTTTCCCATTTTATTTTTGGCCTCAGAAATCATTTTTTTATATTGAGAGCCTAATTTCAGATAATCTTGGGCGGAGGTTTGTTTTTTTTGAAAAATAAACCTGACGGCATTCTGCGCCAAAGGCTCGGTCGGTCTGACAAAAGCCAGGCGGATAGACTGTTCAAGCAGATAGATATGAGGATCGAGATTAATTTGGTGTTTTAGGGTATTTTCGGATAGAGTAAGTCCATCCAAAACGGCAAAAGCAATATTGGTAGCACCCTGGATTTTGAGATTTTTAATGTCTTCTTCCAGACGGGTGATAGGATTCATAAGATTATTATAGAATATATTTATGCTTTATACACCACATTTTTTAACCGGGGCTTTAATCATGAAATATACTCAGAGTCCCTTAATAGGGATAGCAGGGGCTTTTTTATCCCATTTTGCTCTGGATATGATGCCTCATAACGATTTCGGGCTGACACCGGGAATAACCTTGAAAGAATTTATGAAGATGGAAAGGAAAAGGAGAAACCTGATTATACTGGCGATGGGAACTGATTATTTTCTATGGGTTATTTCATTTATATGGATATTTTTTACTTTTAAAAACTGGTGGCTTATTTTGGCCGGAATGGCGGGAGTTTTGCCTGATTTGGCTGAGCAGTTTTTAATGCTTTTCGGATTGGCTTTGCCGGGCTGGCAGGATAAACTGCAGTTTAGAGTTTCAGCCAAATATGGGTTTATATATTATCCTGTAATAACGGGTTTAGCAATATATTTATTGCTTCATTGACAAAAACTGAAATTCTATTCAGAATATATTTTATGACTAAACAAGATAAAAATAAGAAAGAATACAAAGATAAACTGTTGAAAATAAAAGGTAAGTGGTTTTCTGCTGAGGAAATTATGAAAAACAGGCAACAAGTAGAAAAGCAGATCAGCAAGCGTTCTTAAGGAGCTAAAACTTTTCAAGGAAAATCTTGTTACATAAATTATTTATTCCGTTGCTCATAGGCAGGGAGTGTATAGGTGAGGTAGATAAATTTTTATTGTTAATAATCGAGCTATGTTACTTCGTAAGTGGGGGTAGAAAGACCGGGAGAGTTCCAGCGGTTATCCAAATCAGCCTGAATTTTTTCAGCTGATACACCGGATATTAAAGCGTCTCTAATCTGATAAATCACATCCCGATATATTTTGGCACTGCAGATGCTTTTAATTCCTCTTTTTAATGAATCTTCGTAGGCAAAAATCGTATCAGTTAATGTAGCTACATTTTCTCTTTCTACCTGATGATTATTTACCATATCATCAGCTTTTTGAATTGTATATGCCGATTGTTCTTCGTAAACAATAACAGGTAAACCTTGAGGAATATCCTGATCGAACGGATCATAGACAAAGACGCCGTAATCTTTCATCATTTTTGAAAAGTTTTTGAAGTATTCCTTATTAGTCGTGTCAAAGACAAGAGCCCGACGTCCTTCTTGCAAATTATCTGCTCCTATTCTTGATTTCAACCACTCTATTGTTTCTTCGATGATAGGGGATCGAGTATCAACCCATATATCGACAGTTTTATATTTATCAGCGTATTGTCTGGCGGTAAAGGGGATTCCTGAGGGTGATTCATTTAGTAATCTGGCATTGCCAAAATAGACTGTAACTGTTTCAAACGTATCAGGTTTTATATGACATTGAGATGCTCTATTAACCAAATTTTTTTTAGCCAACTGGAGCTCCTCTATAGTTAAATCTTGCTGCGGCTGATCCCTTAGATCAAGTGCTTCTTCATAAACTGATCCGTCGCCGATGATCATCATTATTTGTCTGCCATCTTCAGTTTTCATAAGCCAATTTTTACGAATAATTAGTCTTTCCCAGGGAGTATTGTTATAATCTTGACCGTCAGCCATAAGATAGAAGGCGTGTTCTCCGTGGCGCAAAGCTTCTTTTTTTATTTGAGCAACAGCTTCCGGTTTTTCGACGATCGGGATAACATGAGTAAGATTATCTTGAAGCAAGGCGGTCATAATACCGCTCTCTTCACCGCCAAGAATAAAATATTGTTCTCCATGTCTTCTGAGAGCTTCAATTCCTTCTAATATTCTTTGCCTGAGCTTTTCGCCACCTGATCGGACAGCAAAAGCTCCTGTTATGAACCACACCATTAGCGTACCATCAGCTATTGAACCTCTTATATCGAGGAGAATATCCATTGTTTCCTTTGCTATGGCCATCTCAGATGTCTTAGCGATTCCATTGAGAGCATCCACCATGGATTGATTGATTACTTCTTGAGGGATATGGTTAGCAAGAGCAATTATAGAAGGATCCTGACGGGCCCACGTTATGGCGCGAGAGA
>MFJM01000071.1:0-2788 GCA_001779205.1 Candidatus Gottesmanbacteria bacterium RIFCSPHIGHO2_02_FULL_39_14 | reverse complement strand
CCATAAGCGATAGAATATGGAATATCTCCATCAGAAATCATAGCACCCTCTACAGCTCCTAAAGCAAATACTACCGCTGGAGCTGCAATACTTCCTCCTATAATTAAATTTTTCGGAGTAACAATTTTATGTAATCTGTCACTGGTAATTCCTAACTTTTCCCGAGCAAATTGAGTAGCTATTTGAAGTTTTACTTGTAAGCCAGAAAGTTGCGGATCTAAATTCGGACCGGTTTCAGGTAAATGTTCGGTCATATTGAGCTGGAAGTATACTGCAAATGAGATATAGAGTCAAATACTATGGGATAGTTTCGTAGTTGAAGAAGAGAAGGGTCAATCTATACAGAGGGTGGAACCGAGTTGGCCGTTTTCGATAAGGCTCATGCAGCCGAACATATTTTTGAATTCGGCACACTTTCCAGGAATTTCACCATTTTCGGAAATACACTTGCCGTATTGGCATTGACTTCCGTCATTACATTCTTGTCCGGCATCAGGAGCGGGGATCTGACAATACTCCTTTTGTAACATTCCCCACTGTCTCCAAACTCCACCGACTGCCTGACACTGGATTTCGTCGGAAGTTTCACCCAATTGAGGTTCTTCGGAACCGACACTACCTTCATTTTCAGTTTCTTCTTCAGGGGGATTTTTTCCGGCAGGTTCCTGACCAGGGGAAGGTTGTGCCAGGAGACTGTATTTAATAAAATCAACTGTCCTAGCAAAGAGAGATTTGGTTAAAACCCAACCCTGTTTTTTGGTCTGGCATTTGGGATTGGGATAGATCAGGGAACAGGGGATAGGTAACGTTTGATAGGAAGGGATAGGAAGAAAGAAGATAAGGAGGAGAATTAAGGCGACGAGAAGGAATTTTTCAGATACGGAAAAGGTGATTTTGTCTTTATTCATGGTGTCTATAAAATAATTTTCTGATAAAATAAGAAAGTTATCAAGTTTATATTACCCGCCTTCGTCCCGATTAAATCGGGACTACGGCGAGGCGAAGGAGAACAGAAATGGCAGAAGTAACAGTGACAGACAGTAATTTCGAAAGTGAAGTATTGAAATCAGATATACCGGTTGTGGTTGATTTTTGGGCGGCGTGGTGTGCACCCTGCCGGATACAGGATCCGATTTTGGAGGAATTAGCTAAAGAATTTGAAGGTAAAGTAATAATTGCTAAGTTAAATGTTGATGAGAATCCGGCAACAGCAGCTAAATACGGGGTAATGAGCATTCCGACACTGATGTTTTTTAAAAAAGGTTCGATTATAAAACAATGGATCGGAGTGCAAAGCAAGGAGACTCTGGCGGGAGAGTTTAATAAAATTGTTTCTTAATTTTCTTCGGGAATGAAAGACTCTAATATTTATGATGTGATAATTCTTGGTTCCGGCCCTGCAGGGTTTACGGCGGCGATTTACGCGGTTAGGGCAGGCAGAAAAACTTTAATGATTGCCGGGACGCGCTGGGGAGGGCAACTGATGCTGACGACCAAGGTTGAGAATTTTCCGGGATTTGCGGAAGGAGTTCAAGGACCGGAATTAATGGTGAATATGCGTAACCAAACAGAACGGTTAGGAGTGGAGGTATTGAATATAGATTTTACCCGGGCAGATTTCACTAAAAGACCATTTGAAGTCGAAGCAGACGGAAAAAAATATTTAGCCAAATCAGTAATTGTAGCCACAGGTGCCGACAGTATCTGGCTTAACGTGCCGGGAGAACTTCAGCTGAGGGGAAAAGGAGTATCAACATGTGCAACCTGTGATGCCTTCTTTTTCAAGGATAAAAATGTAATTGTAGTAGGAGGAGGCGATTCGGCGATGGAAGAAGCTATGGTTTTAGCACAAGTAGCCAAGTCAGTAACCATCATTCACAGGCGGGATAAGTTCCGGGCATCAAAGGCGATGCAGGAAAGAGTCTTCGGTTCCCCGAAGATCAAGATCATCTGGAATACAGAACTTATCAGATACCAGGGTGCGGAAAAGCTGGAATCGGTGAAGCTGAAGGATAATAAGACTGCAAAAGAAATAGAAAAGCAAACTGACGGAGTTTTTGTAAGCATAGGCCACAAGCCGAATAGCAATAAATTTAAAGGATTGGAAATTGACGAGAAAGGCTATATAGTGCGGCGGGAAATACTTGACGAGAAAGGATTGCTTAAATACCGGAGTGCGACTAATATTGACGGAGTTTTTGTAGCCGGAGACGTCCACGATTACCGCTACCGGCAGGCAGTAACCGCGGCAGCTTTTGGTTGCATGGCAGCACTTGATGCCGATAAATGGCTGGGGGAAGGAGGATTGTGATAAAAAGTAAAAAGGAAGATACTTTCAAGGTAAAAGGCGAGGAACTGATTAAGAAAATAAAAGAACTGATCAGGGAAGGGAATGTACGAAAAATTTCCATAAAAAACAAAGAGGGAAAAACAATAATGGTTCTGCCTTTAACTCTGGGAGTAGTCGGGGCGGCAATTGCTCCGGTTCTGGCTGCGGTAGGCGCGATAGCCGCACTGGTAACGGAATGTACAATTACTGTAGAACGGGGAAAATAGCCGCCAGCCAGAGTGGAACAGCAACAAATTCCTTGACAAGAGATAAATTTTTGGTAAAATTTTACGAAATAAGAAAAGCGCCATGATGCCGGAATTTTCCGCCGGCAGATTCTGATAAAAGGAGCGCTGTCTTCGATGAGAAGTACCGGGAGTTCCCGTCACAGAACGGAAATGAGATGTCCGCCGTCGCCAAGGCTATGGCGGATAAAATAGGTGGCACCATGGTTCGACT
>MFJM01000070.1:30838-31784 GCA_001779205.1 Candidatus Gottesmanbacteria bacterium RIFCSPHIGHO2_02_FULL_39_14 | reverse complement strand
ATGGTTACAATAGAACAAGGTCCTTTCGATAGAGACCCTAGAACTTCTGCTCAGGGTATCTGGAAAGCTAAAGGTCCAATTCCAAATCAAGGTTTTGAAAATACTGGTTCATTAATCAATACTGCAGTATCTGAACAAATTGATGAATTGCTTGAACAGGGAGTAATAACTAATGAACAAATCCAAGATACTAGAAGAGAATTGCGGGAAGAACGAAAAGCAACACTTCAAGGAAGAAGATGATGAATTTACTATTAATCACCCGCGTTTTCAATCATTTAAATAGATCTCATCAACATTCAAACCAACGGTACCTGTTTTACTTTCTTCAATTCCGGCCATTTCCAATAAAGCATTTTTTTGGGATTTTTTAGGTTTAATAAGCTCCTTTGCTTTTACATAACGTGTTGCCACTGCATCTAAAGCATCCCTCATAATTTTAGATCTGGTAACTTTAAGCTCTCTGGCCAGTTCATCAACCAGGGCTAAATTATCCGGATCAAGATAAAGCTGAACTTTTTTAAGTTTATTCATTGTGTATACACCATATCAAAATCACAAAAAAACCTCTAGAAATTTGGGACGGTCCTAGATCTTGGCGTCCCAACAATCCGTAGAATAAGCACTGTTAAATTCGTGCCTCGGATACTCAGATATCTTTGATATGTTTGACAAAATTAAAACCGGTTTTTTTGATAAAATTTTCATCCCCGGTGACTAAGATCGTATTATTCCTTTTTGCAACAATAGCGTATAACATGTCGTAAACCGTTGTTTGATGTTTCTTAGCCAGAATTGAAGCATTGATATAATCTTCTTTAGTAAAGCTGTAGATTTTTAGATTACATTTGTTTAAAAATTGAAGATTTTCCCTGATCTTTTTTTCACTGGATTTGGATTTTGTTACAAGTGCGTTCGCAATTTCCAAAAATAACAGACTGGGAAT
>MFJM01000070.1:16860-30783 GCA_001779205.1 Candidatus Gottesmanbacteria bacterium RIFCSPHIGHO2_02_FULL_39_14 | reverse complement strand
TTTTTCATGAATATTTCGGTATTTGTCTTCCCGTAACTGTTTTTATTCTCGATTCTTTCCCGAACTACTGCTGCTAGACTTTTTCTTTTCCTGGCAGCCTCCGTCTTCAGTTCCATATACAAATCCTCGGGCAGTCTGATATTAGTAGTAATGAAATTCATATAATACAATAATACAATTGTATTGAAATAATGTCAACGTGTAACTCAACGTGTAGCATCGGTTGATTAAATAATTGGAATATGGTAAAAGTAATACCCGTAAATACAATGAATGAGTTATTATCCGAAGCAACTTCAGTTGAAACCGCTGGATTAGATCCAAACCCCGTCTTGCCGGGAGGTAAAATAATATTTATGAGAGGCCATGGCGGTAGTGGGGATGACGCAGACAGCTCTCAAGATACTGCAAAGAACCCCTTTGGTGCATATTGCAAATTATTGCGGATTGCGGCAACAGGAGATGAAACTGCACTAGCTGCAGTAAATAATATTAATGCTAGGATGGAAGCAACCAATACGAAATTAAAGCTTCAAATAGATAATGCTCGACTTAAGACTGGATTACCACCTATATATACAAAATAATTACTTAACAGGTGTATACTTCTTATCGGAATAATATATCCTGCTCCGCTCACTCGTGCTGTCGGACTGGTGAAGAATTGGGACGATCGTAACATTTTCTCAATTGAACATTGTATTTATCATCTGCTACCATCACCCTATGGTCGATACTTCAGCTGAATCAGTTCCACAAGCCACCCAACCAATCAAGTCGGGTCAATAAAATTCTCAAACCCGGCCAGCCAGCCAATGTAACTGATAAAGAATGGGCACAAGGAAGACAGACATCTATCCGGGCATTTGGTTTATTTGGCTTGGCTTTTCTTTCAGCTTGTAGCGGAATAACATTTTCTGTCAGTCCAACTGATAACACCTCCCGAATTGAAGGCACAGCCCAGGCATTATCTCAGAATCCAGAGCAAGCAAAAATTGAATTATCTCAGTTACCTTTACCATTACAAAATAATGCTATCAGAATAATCTTTGAATCAAATCCCGAATCAGACGGCACCCGACATAATTATGCAGGTTCGGGAGTGGTTCTTGAAGAAACAGCAGATTACCTAACTATTGTAGGTGCCAAACATGTATTATTTCCTGGATATTTAGTTGAAAGAGTGACCATAAGCCAACCTCATCTGGAAAGACCGGGTAAAGTATTTGTTACTGCTGATTTTATTAATCAGGTTAGAGAAGATAATAACGAATTGGCTATTTACAAATTGAAAAAAGATAAACCGGATATGATTACAAACTTTTCACCGTTCAACATCCAAAATAATCCTCCAATAAATGGTGACATACTGTTCTCACTTTCCTTTCCGCTTTCCAGCGAAGCGTTAGGATGGTTCCCAAGTCAGTTGCTAGCCAGCACAAGCAGAGGAACAATCGAAGGCATGGATGATTTGATCATCACTAAAGGCATAGGCGATTTTGGATCTAGCGGTGGGCCTGTTTTTAATCAAGATCAAGAACTGGTTGGTTTTGTCATGGGAGGCTATACCGATAAGAAAATTGTCGGTATCACACCCATTACCCCTTATCTTAATAACCTTATCACAAAGCTGAATTCTCCTTAAGTTAAGATATATTTACCTCTCGTATTCCTGGATCTCGTGAGGGAGGAACATTAAATCCATTTCTTTGTTAGCCGCATGCTCATCCTCCGAGGCGTGAAGTACACTGCTTCACAATTATACTTTTGAGAAAATTTCAGTTATGATAATAATGTGCAAAAAAGAATTATTACTGTTCTCATTATTACCGCAATCATTCTCCTCATTGGAATAGTGGGCTATAAAACATACCAAAAAAATCAAACCTTACTTCCTGAAATCCCAACACAAGACTCCACACCGACAACTGCAAACGAAATTCTTACAGATAATGAACCTTCCTCTTACTCCATAGACGAATTAAAACAAAACACACGTATTATGACAAAATTTTATGTCCAGCCGAAAACGCCATTGGATACCAACGCTATCTTTTCAGATTTGCAAAAGATTGTTAAAAGTTTTCCCGGTTACCGTTATGAACAAATGAATTTCATAATTACTAGTCCTTCTTATTCGGTTGATAGCGGCTATGATATTAATATTGAAGGTAATGGATTAATTAATAACCGCGAAGATCAGTATAGTCTTTCCTTCAAGCTCTTCGATGGAAAACTCACACAAATAGCATCCAATGTTTCCCGATTTGCCATCCCTCAAAACATACAGCAACGTGTAGAAAATGCCGCCAAACAACACATGCAGTATCAAAAATTTAAGAGAGCAAATCCCCTGGCAGAATTCTCCATCGGTCAATGGTTTATGCCGCAGGATGAGTTTACATCTTATTTGGAACAGGAAAGACCTGCAAACAATTTCATATCCTTCTCAATCGGTACTCCCTGCAAAGGTTTAGGTTTTGGTTGTAAATATGATAGATTCAGTGCATTCTATGATCTTGAAAAAGGTGATATTAAAAGAAATCAGTGTCCGCAAGAACTTTGTAAATCCAGTTGTTCTGCGGAATTTCCACCCGAAGCCGCAGATTATGGCTTAAGCTGCTCAAGTAATTTAATCTGTTGTATTCAAGTTCCCCAGTAAAATGTGCTAACATGGATTTATTTTATGAACTAAGATATTACTGCTTCGAATAAAAAATAATACAGATGAAACAGATATGTTTTCTGATCAGTCATTTATCGACAAGAATGTCAATGTTACGGGTAAGTATCCGGCTCAGGAAGTTTTTTGTGAAGCACTTATATGCGGATGCGAAGATTATATTCTTGTAGACCAGATTAAAGAAATTAAAACGGCGATACGCTTTGAAGAAATATCTCCGGAAAATTAAAAAAGCAAAAGTCTAACGACCAACGACAAAACTCCCAAATCACCTCTTCCACTCCCTCCCTTTGGTGGGGAAAAAATAAGACCTGATTGACATCATGAAGATTTGATGTTATGATGTTAAATATGGATAACAAATATATTAGAACCACTATCACTATTCCCGAAGAATTATTGTATGAGATCAAAAAAAAAGCGCTTTCGGAAAGAAAATCTTTCAAAGAAACTGTTGAAGAAGGATTAAAAATATATTTAGGGAAAAAAATTTCCGCCTCATCCAAATCGGATATCAATTCACTATTCGGCGCATGGGGAAAAGGTGTCGACGGAAAATCATACCTAAAAAAAACAAGATACGTCAAGGGAGATAAAGACAGGGATAAATATCTTCAAAACATATGGAAAAAGTCCTGATTGATACGGATGCTATTATCGATTTTCTCAGAGGATACAACTTAAGAATCAGGGACTTATTTCAAAAAATTCAGTCAAAAAAAATAAAAGCTTTTCTGTCAGTAGTAAATGTAGTTGAACTTTATGCCGGAAAAGATTCTGCCAATAAAAAAAAGAAGCTAATTCTTGATAATCTGCTATCCTATTTCGAAATCATTCCTTTGGATGGAAAATTGGCAGCTGAATCCGGAAACTTAAAAAGGGAATATGACTTAATTCTGGCAGATAGCATTATTGCAGCCAGTTGCCTGAAAATCGGTGCCAGCCTTATTACTTTCAATCAAAAACACTTCAAGAAAATACAAAATTTAAGACTAATTAACGTCTAAACTTACCTCTTCCATTCCTGGATCTCGTGGGGAAGGAACATTAAATCCATTTCTTTGTTGGCGGCATGCTCATCCTCCGAGGCGTGAATGGCATTGGCTTGAACATCCCGTCCGTAATCTCCCCTGATTGTCCCTTTGGGCGCTTTTCTGGAATCTGTTGGTCCGCATAATACCCTGAATCTCTCTATCACATTCTTACCCTCCCAGATCATCGCCATTACCGGAGTTGAAGTCATAAAGGACTTGAGCTCCGGGAAAAAGGATTTATCCTTGTGATGGGCATACCAGTCATCAAGTAGATCGTCGGGAAGACGTAAAAACTTTGCCGCAATAAGAGTAAATCCCTCTTCTTCAAATCTGGTGATTATTTTCCCGATGACTCCCTTTTTAACCGCATCCGGCTTGATTAAAACAACCGTTCTCTCCATATAAGTTAATTGTTAAATGTTAATTGTTAATTGTCAAAATTTCAAAAGTTTTTGAAACTTTGCCTCCTCTTTATACGGCCCTATTACAGCTAAATTCAGATTCTTCTCAATAAAGATCTCTTTGGCCATATTTTTAACATCCTCCGCTGCTACCTCTTCAACCAGTTTGATAATTTCTTCAGGAGTACGTATTCTGTCTTCGAGAAGTTCGCCTGTAGCAAAAAGTCCGGCTGTATTGCGGCTATCCTCAAGTTCCAAAATCAGCTTGCCTTTGATGTTTTCTTTAGCTTTAATAAGTTCTTCCTCTGCCACTTTTTCTTCCTTTATCCTATCAAACTGTTCCAAAATAACTCTTATTGCATCATCTATTCTTTTTATATCTACACCCGCCTGGGTGACGAAATTGCCAACATCCGAATACATCTCATTATTGGCTCTGATGTAATAAGCCAGTCCCCGCCGCTCTCTGACTTCAATAAAAAGCCTGCTGGACATGCTCCCGCCCAAAATATTGGTTAAAACTCCCAATTTATACCTGTCCGGATCGTTCAATTTCAACGATCTGACTCCGATACATAAATGTGCCTGCTGGGTATCCTTAAATTTAACCAATAATGCCGGTTTTTCCTGTTTATCTGCTACTCTGTCTGGCTGCTCCACTTGTTTCTCCCCCCATTTTCCTAAAAATTTTTCCGTTAAACCCTTAATACTAGATACTTTATACTTAATACTTTTTCCCACTCCTCCGGCAACGGTAATTATGGTATTAAGCGGACTGTAAAACCGGTCGATGTAACTTACGAAATCTTCCCGCTTTATTCTTCTTATTACTTCCGGCCGGCCTGATATGTCACGCCCCAGTTTGGTATCACCGTATAAAAGATTCTCATAAAGGTCCCCGACTTTTCTCATCGGTGTGTCTTCATACATGTTTATCTCCTCAATAATTACCCCTTTTTCCCGCTCAATCTCCTCGGTCGCAAATTTGGAGTGAAGAAGCATATCGGATAAAACATCAAACAATAAAGGTACATGTTTTGCCGCAGCTTTGATGTAAAACCCTGTATGGTCTTTACTGGTAAAGGCATTGAATTCGCCCCCAATCCCGTCGATAGTTGAAGCAATGTCTAAGGCCGTCGGCCGCTTTTGGGTTCCTTTAAAAGCCATATGTTCCAGAAAATGGGACAACCCGTTTATCTTCTTTTCTTCGTACCGGCTGCCAACGCCAACCAGAATCAATACTGTGGCTGATTCCACTGCCGGCATGGGAATCTCCACAACCCTCAATCCATTCTCTAAAGTATATTTCTGATATTTCATAATTTCACTATCATATCAAAACTCCCCATCCCCTCTCAAGCATTAAAACCTTGACCTTCATGATTAACGCCTACTACAATATCCCTATATGATCAAAAGCCGGCAAATTCTCAAAGTCTTGACCAACCCCGTATTGCCCGTTACTAAAGGCATGGAATTTATCGGTAATTTAAGAAAAAAAGCCAATGGCAATGAAGTTAAAAATGCCCCCCCAATCCAAAAAATCCGTTATAACGAAACTAACCTTATCATCTTAAGAAATCCGGATGTGGAGAATATCCGTTCTCTCAAAAGAATTTTCCATATCCATCCGGTGCATCTGGACGATATTGTCTCCACCATTCAAAGGCCGAAAATTGATGAGGAAAGCGAATATATCTTCTTCGTTTTTCACTTCCCTCAATTTGACCCACAGAGCAATAAATTAAACTCCATCGAAGTTGATTTTTTCTTAACCGCTTCAGACGTTATTGCTGTCATCGACCCTAATTTCCAGGCCATGGAAGAAGTAATAGAAAAAATCAGCAAAAATAATAAAGTAAAAGAGAAATACTTCGGAGGCGGATCCGGACTGCTTCTATATTATTTAATTGACAATCTGGTCGATTCTATCTTTCCCCTCCTTGATATGTTTGAAAAAAATTTGGAGACAATCGACCATGATGTTTTTACCTCCAATCCCAAAAATGTCACCGAACAATTATCGTTTTTAAGACGGAACGTCATTTTTTTCCAGTCGCTTATCAAACCGGAATTAAATTCCTTTACCAGAATAGAAGAAAGCCGTCATCCCTTCATCAACAGGGAATTAAAAACTTATTTTTCCAATATCACCGACCATCTGAAAAAAATTTGGGATTATCTTGAGGATATTATCGAGCTTTCCAACAACCTCTCCCAAACCCTGGAAGGCTATCTCACTTTCAGAACCAATGAAACCATTAAAATCCTGACCATGTTTTCCGTCGTTCTTTTACCCCTGACGCTTCTTTCCGGCATCTATGGTATGAACCTTTCCTATCTTCCTTTAGCCGGACACCCCAACGCTCTTTTCTATATCACTCTCTCCATGATCGGAGTTGTCCTGACCATGCTCCTTTTCTTCAAATACAAAAAATGGCTCTGAACTTGTCCCGTACCGTCTGACCTAAGTAACCTAAGAGACTTAAATGACCTAATTGGTCCTAAACATAAATCACCATAACCTTTTTAAGCCAAAAGAACTATAGTCATCAAATCCCTTATCTTTTGACAATAAAGTATAATTTTCTCTGATTGCCTGCCAAGCTAGCATCCGATCAAAAGGATCTTTATTTTTAATAATTGGCAATTTATAAAATGATGATGCAGTGTTATAGTCAAGATCAAGAATTCCAAAACCCATTTTTAGAACAGCATCAGGTATCCCATCGGGTTTTTTATTTTTTAGGTTCAACCTTCCCAAATTGAATTTTAAAGATATCTCCCAAAGAGTTATACTGCTGATAAAAATTTCTAAATTAGGATTAAAAAGTAGATTTTTAGAATTTACAGAGAGCTTTTTGGTAGAAATCAAAGTCCACAGTAAAGTATGGGTATCAAGAAGATACTTCATGAATTAAGAAATTCCTCATCAGTCATCTTGAAGTTTTTTGCTATCTTGAAGGATGCAATACCCTCCCAAATCCCCAGTTTTCTTGGCTTCTTCTTATTATGCTTTAAATAAGCAGATACTACTGCAACTTTTTCTCTTTTTTTTCCGTAGGACACCGCAAACGACTCACCTTTCTGTAAAGCAGCAAGAACGTCTGAAAAATGCGCTTTAAATTCACCCACTGATAAAACTTTCATAACTTTATTTTAATTTTTTCTTGTCAACTTGTCAAGAACATTGGAGTCAACTTAAAAAATATTAAAAATCAAGGCTAGAAAGGCCGCAATGCTGATAAAATAAATCGCGCCGGTAGCAATATTTTTCTGCCAATTATTATTTACCTTATCCCCCATTATTTTGCTGTTGTTGGTAAAACTCATCAGGAAATACAATACAATAGGTAAAATAAGAGCATTAATTCCCTGCGTCAAAATGGCCATAGATAAAAGCGAAACGTTCGGAATCATGGCAATGATCCCCGCTAAAACTAGTTGGATTAGGAATAAAGTATAAAAAACCCGGCTTCTCCGGTAAGAAGCATCCAGACTGCCTGAATAGCCGAAAAATTCCGAAAAAGCATAGGCTGTTGTCAGAGAAACAACAACCATTCCCATAAAACCGGCCGACAGTATGCCGATGGCAAAAACAGTTGAAGCAGAATTGCCTGCAAAAGGCCGGATTGCCATAGCGGCCTGCTCCCCTGATTCCAAAGGAATCCCATGTATATAAAGCGTGGCGATTGCGGCAATCATCATAAAAAAAGTGAAAAAATTGGTTAAGAGAGCCCCTCCGTAAGTTTCAGCCTGGGCGTACTTCAGTTTCTCCACCTCGATTTTTTTATCGAAGGCAAAACTGCTGATAAAAAACTGCCCCCAAGGTGTGACTGTCGTTCCTAACACACCAAGACCCAAAATTAAGTAATTCTTGAGATATTCAATATTGACATCCACTCCGTGAGGAAAAATAAGATTGGTAATAGCTGTTAACCAATTCGGTTTACTCAAAAAAGCTGAAATGATATAACTGACATAGAAAAGACTGACAAAGAGCATAATATTCTGGTTCATTCTGTAATTACCGCGAGTTACAAAAACAAAAGCCAGTACGATAACGGCAATAATGGCAATAATGGGTGGAAAATTTAAAATCTGGCTGCTGGTTTTGACAGCTGCCACATTGGTCACAATTGTTCCGAGATTCGCCAGAAACAGGCAAATGAAAACCGCTACCGCAACGGTAATTCCATGATTTTCCCTGATATGGTCAGCCAGTCCTTTGCGGGAAACCAATGCCAGTCTGATTCCCATCTCCTGCGTAATCGCCAATAAAATGACTATGATCGATAATAAAAAGAGAACCGGATAGCCTAACTTTGCTCCGGCCAAAGAATAAGTGGCCACTCCGGCAGCATCATTGTCAGCCATCGCCGCAATGGTTGCCGGTCCGAAAACCGCCATAAAAGTAAGGATTCTTCTTCTGTATTTTGCGGTAAATTCCTTCATAATCGATCAAGCAAATAATCAGATAAATCATCAATGGTAACTATACCGACTAATTTTTTCTCGGTATCAACTACCGGTAAAGCCGAGAATTTATAGCGGATCATCTTCTTGGCTGCCAACTCCAAAGGCGTAGACAAAGTAAGAACCAGCGGTTCGGCAATCATGAATTTGTATGCCGGGGTTTCTGAAGACTGCATCAGTAGCTCATGGAGTGAAAATACCCCGGTTAACTGTTTCTTTTCATTCAATACATAGATGGCATGAAGGCAGGAAAAATCACCTGTTTCCCGGCGTAAATGTTCAACAATCTCGCGCGCTGTTGATTTGGAATCAACCGCCAGATATTCTGTGGTTAATAATTCTCCCATCGAAGTTGTCGATAATCCGATCAGTTTCGTCAGTTCCTTCTGTTCCTTCTCGGGAAGGAGCGATATAATAAGTTCCCGTTTTCTCCTGTTTAATGCAAGCAGAATGTCTGTTGCTTCATCAGGATCCAGATTTTGCATCAGGACTGCTGCAGATTGGGGATTCAATTCATTTATCACCGCCGTCTGGTGGACCAAACTAAGGCCTCCGAACACTTCAGCCGCCTTCTCCGTATCCAGGGTTTGAATGAATTTTTTTATATTGCCGATATTGGTTGTTTGCAAATGATCGGCCAAATCCTCCGGATGAATCCTGTTCAATTTTTCTTCCCGGGATTTCAGCTTTATCTGCCCCAGGTCAAATTCCAAATTATGTATATCTCCCCAGGACAGGAAGCTGAATCTGACAGGAGGAAGTCTCAGAAAACGTATTGCTCTGATAACCGTTGAAAGCAAATGAAGCCTCCGCAACACTCCCCAAAAGCTGATGTCAATTCCGGAAATATAAAAATTGGGCTTGTCAGCCACAACCACATCGTTGACCCGAACCACTTTGTTTCCCACCAGGTCAATCACCTGCCGGTCCAGAAGATTTTCTTTAATCGAAGCTTCATTCTCCTCTCTGCTACCCTCTTTGAAATGTTTAGATACAAATATTTGCTGATTGATTTTCTTTATATCACTTATAGCTATTAAAACGTCTTTTTTTTCTGAAGCAACCCTAATTTTAGTGACGTTCGGCACCTCGGCATAGAGGAATAGCACATCGCTTACTTTACCTAAAGAAAGATTTCTCTCATTAATAACATCTTTTCCCAATATTTCTGATATATACAGCATATTTCCATATTAAATCTTTATAATCCGATTGCAAGACCTCTCTCTCCATCCCGGGCTGATCTTGCGGAAATATTCATTTTTTTTATTGCTGAATCAAATATGGACTTAATGATTTTAACCTCATATGCCGTCAATTCCCGCCCTTCTCTATATCTTATTTCGTGCTTAATATATGTTTTCGGCTGACTGTACCGGTAACGGCTAAATGCCGCATCATTCCAGACTTTATTATTCATCGCGTCAAAAATAATCAAATCAAGCTGCCAGGATTGAATCTCGGGGATATTTTCCGGAAAAATCGGCTCTGCCAGGGTAATTTCTGACATTTGCGGCCTGTATTTTCTATGTTCTTTAACTATTTCAGGCAAACTTAATATTTTAACTTTATATAAAGGTTTACTTGCCTGCCCCGACTCAGTCGGGATCGGAGTTTCGGTAAGTTCCAGCTCCCCCGGTTTTTGATACCATGCTTTATAACTTACATTACCCTTTTTCTCCTCAGCTGATAGTAATTGATAAAGACTTTCAAACCATTCTGATAGAATTCTCTCATCAGCTTTCTTATATTTATCCACTTCAATAAACAATTTTACTTTAATCGTCCTCAATAACCTTCGAAGAGATCTTATTATCTGCATTTGAAATTTTTTTTAGAAATTATTATAATTTTACAGTAGTATCACCGAGGCCACCAGAAAATATACCATTAAGGATATAAAATCCTGGAGAACCGTAGTAAAAGGCCCTGCTCCCAAGGCCGGATCCTGTCTCTCCTTAAAAAGAAGTTCCGGAATTAAGGTTGCTGTAATCGGTGCAATCAACACATTTATAAACATTGCCAGACCGACAGTACCGGCTACTTTTATATCCCTTAACCAAATATAGGCTAGAATGCCAATTGAACAACCCAAAATCGCCCCCATCACCAGTCCTAACGAGAATTCCTTCTTCAGGTAATTCAAAAAATTGGCCCGGTGGGAAGAGAGATCGCGTACAAAAATGGTTTCAGTCTGTGTGCCGACCGCATCGCTCATGTAAACAATAATGGGAATAAAAAAAGCCAGACTGATGTTACTTGCTAAAATATTCTTATAATTGGATATGTATATGGATGTAAGAAATCCTATCCCCAGTCCGATCACCAGCCACGGCAGCCGCTCGATGACCAACTGTTTCAGCCTCTCGTTAATATCGCTCACATAGATGATTTTCTTCATCTCCAATCCATTGTAATCCCGCCCCTCTCATTTGTTCAACCAGTGAAATAATAAAAAGGTGGTATATATTCTGATCCGGAAATATTAATACAAAATGGAATTCCTGTTGAAAATTTACGTGTTCATTCAGTCGTAAAATAGATTTTTATTTATTCTGTAAATATTCCGAAGCTACGTTTTGCGGAGAAACCAATGAAGCTAATTGTTTAAAACCCCATAAATCAAGCGGTCTGATTTTTTTCTCAGGAGTCTTAATTAGAGATTCGTTTTTTGAAGATTCTATGGCTTCATCACGAGTGAAAAAATTTCCTATCCTGAACTTAATTCTTTTTAACATATGCATTTTGGCTAAATTTGCCAAAGCCCCTTCCCTTTTCATTGTTTCAGGAGTTGCTCCTGGAATCTCCAAACCTACAAATAGAATACCTGTATTTATTTCTGCATCCTCACCCGTTGTTTTTATTAAAGCACTTAATGCCGGTGTTGGATCACCCAATGATCCTGTATTTCCTTCACCTTGCGGGGCAACCATCACGATTCCTCCTTTTTTTAATACTTCCCCTGCAGTTTGTAGATATTCTCTTAATCCCTCATTAGGAAATGCTCCTAATTTATCTAAAACTCCCTGATTCAATGCCATGGTTTCCGGAGTTACAATGGGTATGAACTTAACTCGTAACAATTCACCGGCTTTATCGTATCCGGCTTTACCTTTCATATAAGTATGCCAGGATACTGGTGAAACTATTTCTTTATCCTTAAACTCGGGTTGTTCTCTTAACCAGGTTGCAACATCAATTCCTTCACGTCCGGTAAAATGTGTAAAAGCAACAATCAAACCGCCTCTGTTATGAACATGTTCCGTAGCTTTTTGTAAACCATCTTTTGAAATATATTCTATATCTTTGGGAAAAACTCTATTAACTACTTTTGTGGCTATTTTTTTAACAATTGGCTCATGCGAAATACCTTCGAAACCTATATCACTCATAAATTTCTCCTTTATCTTATTATGGCAAAGCTTTTATCAAATCCTCTTCTTTTCAGAATAAATACCCTGAAATATGTAGTAAAAAATTCTATCAAAAATTTTAATATCCTGCCTCTTATCCGCCTGTCGGAAGTCTTGATTTTCATTTCAGGTAAAAAATGAATCGGGCCCAGCTTACGCATTCTTAACCCTAGATCAACATCATCACAGGGAGCTGTTTTTTGATTAAACCCTGAAAGAGCGGAAAGAACATCCTTTCGGACGGCAAAATTTGTCCCCCGTAAAGAGTGATTTCCAAAAACCAGACGGTAAAGATATACCGTAAAATGCAAATTGAGGCAAGCCCATAAATTCAAAAAAAAAGTTGAATTATAAAAAGAATATATTCCTGTTACCCCTATGACTTTAGGATTCCTCTTAAAATGATTCCCGATCGCTTCAATCCAATTCGGATTCAAAAGGCAATCCGCTTCGCTAAAAGCCAGAATCTCACCTTTTGCATCATTTACACCTCTCTGTCTGGCAACAGCCCTGCCCTGACGGTTTTCATTTATCAGTCTGACCCCCATCTTTCTGGCTATTTCTTTTGTTTTATCGCTTGATTTATAGTCAATGACAATAACCTCAAAGGGGAAAGTGGTTTTTTGCCTTATCAAAGATTCAAGACAGGCCGGCAGTGTTTTTTCTTCGTTAAAAGTCGGAATAATAACTGAAATTAGTACCATCCTATTTTTATTTTTCAGTCAGCAGGGTTTTAATATTTTTCCTTATTTCGTTTTTGCTCTTCGAACTAAAATACCAGTCGATCGTCCTGTCAAGTCCCTTGATAAACTTCATCTTCGGCTCCCAACCCAGCAGTTTTTTAGCCAAAGAGTTATCAGCTACCCGGTTGTAAGGCCCCGTCGGCATCTCCGGTCGGGTAACAATCTTAGCCTGGTGCCCCGTATATCTTAAAACTTCGCGCACGGCATCAATGACTCTCGTCCTCTCCGTCGTACCTAAATTGATTGCTGTGGCGTCGTCTATTTTTTCCCCGGCTAAAAGAGTCCCCTCGACAATATCGCCAACATAGGTCCAGTTCCTGACTTGCTCACCTGTTCCCCAAACTTCAAAAGGATTTTGTCCGATAAATGCCCTGGCAATCATGGCGATAACCGCGTGGTTTTCCACTCCCCTTTCCCCGTAAACCGTAAAATATCGCAAAGATACACTCTTCAAACCGAAATCTTTGTAATAATTCTTCAAAGTCAGTTCTCCCATCAATTTTCCCCAGCCGTACATATTGTCGGCATCATATGGAGGCTTAACCATTTCTTCTTTCAGGTAAATTGTCTTTTTCGGATCGGTCTGGAGGAAATTAGGATAAACACAGCCTGATGAGGCAAAAACCACCTTCACTACGCGCGCTTGTAAGGATGCCCAAAAAACCGATCCGTCCAGTAAAAAATTGCTGCTGGTGGCTCCCTGATGAAGATCAACATAACCTCTTCCTCCGTGATCACAGGCTAAATGAAAAACAATATCCATTCCTTTAACGCTTTGTTTTGCCTGTCTTAAATCCCTAAGGTCAGCAGTATAAAATTCTACCCTTTTTTTCTTAATATGTTCCTTTATAAGCCCTGCATGTTTTGAAGTCAGATTAACCGCCCGAACCTGGACACCCATCGCAACCAGCCTGTCAACCAGGTGCGAACCGATAAAGGAAACTCCGCTGATAAGGACCTTTTTGTTTTTCCAAAAGTTTTTATTTGCCATAATTTTACAAGTATATCTATAATTTAATAAATTGAAAAGTAATATTTTTAACCACACTGCCAACTCTGCCGGCAAAATAGCCGGGCAATCTCTGCAAAATTGCTTTACCCCGTATGGAATTGTCGCCGGCCTTCACCATTTTACCGATCTCTGGGCCAGAGACAGCTTTTTTGCCGCCTTCG
>MFJM01000070.1:0-16733 GCA_001779205.1 Candidatus Gottesmanbacteria bacterium RIFCSPHIGHO2_02_FULL_39_14 | reverse complement strand
CGGCGGTCTGGTACTTGACGGCGGGCTTATGCTGATAATTGCTTTTGCTGAATATATCAAAATATATAATAATATGAAGTTTCTTAACAAACATTATCCGAGTTTAAAGAAATGTCTCAATTGGTATATTGGCAAATACAAAAATGGTTTGCTTGCTGAATGGTTTATGAGCGACTGGCAGGATTCGGTCTTAAAAGTAGGTAAAACACTCTATAGCAATATTTTGTATTGGAAAGCTCTGTCTGATTTTTCCCGGCTTTCCGTATTAAATAACAAATCCGATCTTCAATTCTTTTCTGATCTGGCACTGCAAATTAAAGCTAAAATCATGACTGCATTTTGGAACGGTCAATTTCTTGCTGATTGGATTGATTATAAAAGGCATCATATTTTCAACACCTTGGGAAATTTACTGGCCGTCTGGTGGGGTTTAACTGACAGTTCTCAAAGTCAATCGATAATCAACTATGCCCGGAAATATTGCCTTCACGGATTTACTCTGGAAGAAAATTACCCCCGTTATCCTTTTTGGCGCATTCCATTCTGGAACTATCTTTACGGTATCGGTGATTATCACAACCGCGGCTGTTTATGGCTCCAGCCTGGACTTCTTTACGCCTTAAGTTTAAATAAACTTGGGCAACATCGGGAAGCCCGAAATATGCTGCTAAAAATAAGCAAGATCATCCTTAAAAATAACGGTGTTTATGAAATCTATGAAAAAAACGGTACTCCGGTCAGGCGCTGGCTTTACCGGTCTGAATATCCCTTCGCCTGGTCCGCCGGCCTCTATCTCTACGCCCTCTCATTTCTGGGACGGTCCTAAGTTTTACTGTTCTGACAGCCCGCAGAGTAAACACTTTAATGCTTTACCCTAAATACTATATACTAAATACTAACTTATGAAATTCCTTGTCGATCTTCTTGTCCGGGCTCTGGTGCTTCTTACCACAGCCTATCTCCTCCCGGGATTCAAGATCGACTCCTATACTACAGCAGTTATTGTGGCTTTGGTTCTGGCAATATTAAATATTCTGGTTAAACCGCTCTTGTTCATACTAACCCTTCCCATCACTATTGTCACTCTTGGGCTTTTTTATTTCGTCCTCAATGCCATTCTCTTGGTTATTGCATCTAAATTCATTGAAGGCTTCAAAATCGATTCTTTCGGAACAGCCGTCTTGGCTTCCATTATTATTGCCGTCATTTCTTCAATCCTTAATAACTTTATCCGCTGATATCTTCTTTAAATTAATTCCGCGAAAACAGCAATCCTGTCGGTGTAATTGCGGCTACTTCGATTAAACCTTCCCTTGCAGGTTACCAGAATAAGTTTGGCCGAATCAGCAGTTCCGAAAAGATATTCCTTCGGCACTTGGTCATAAGGATAAACCACTTTTTCGCTGACTCGAAAAAGCAAAACTTTTCCGTCGGAATTAACTATTTCAACAGTATCTCCCGTTTCGAGCTTCCCCAGTCTGAAAAATGCTGCCTGAGCTCCTCTGTCCGTATCCAGATGCCCTGCTATTACCGCATTACCCACCTCCCCCGGCCGCACACCAAGTTCATACCAGCCTACATCTTCCCATCTGGCAGGAATTCCCATATTGTTATTTTCATCCTGTCCCAGATTTTCGATATGGGCGTTAACGCCTATTTTCGCAATAATCAGCCTGCTCGGCAGAATTACCGGTGTGGGAGTCGGTGTGAATGTAGGAGTCGGAGTCAAAGTAGGTGTTGGTGTATTTGTCGCACCGTTACTTGTTCCTGCCGTCAGATTCCCATGGGAAATCAGCAAGCCGAATATCATCATTACAGGCATAAAAACCAAGCCGGCTGAAAATGACCGGATTCGCTCTGGTTTTTTATTTTTTTGCCGTTTGTACCGGTAAATAATATCGCTTTTTTTCATAAAGATTATTCCAAAGCTCCGTATTATATCTCAAAACCGGCCGGCAGGACAAACACTGTTTAACTTTTTCTTACCTAATAATGCTTTTAAATTAACGCATCTCGCTCCTATACACTCTGGCTTTTTCTATGTTTATCTATGCTTTCCAACCGTTTGCCATTAAAATCCTCACTCTTTCCACTTCCCAAATTTCACTCATTTTTACCGCAGTCGGTGTCATGGGTCTTATCACCCAAGTTCTGATTGTCCCCCGCGCTGCAAGAATCTGGGGTGAGCAGAAATCACTCTCACGAGCGCTGGCTGCTTCTGTCTGTACGTTTCTTATTATGTTCTTCTCCCGAAACACTCCCCTGTTTGTTATCACCGTCATGATAAACGCCGTCGCCAACGGCCTGGTTATGCCCATGGTCGCCACTCTTCTTTCCAAAGAAATGGACGAAAAGTCCCAGGGGTCAATAATGGGTTTGAATACTTCTTACCAGAGTATCGGTTTTATCTTCGGTCCCATCATCGGAGGAGCACTCGCCAGTCTTCTGATCCCCTTGCCATTCCTCTTCGGCAGCCTCACCATCCTCGTCTGCTACATCCTCTCCCGCAAAATCCTCTCTCTCCACCTCCGCAAACAAACCGCTTTCTGAAATTTTATTTAATCTTGATTAAATTAATAATTTAATGTTAATATTAAATTAATATGGACGAACAATTACAACCACCTCAATCATTATTACAACAACTGGACGAATTTTATTCTCGACCTCCTCCAAAAGACGATCCAAATAAACAAGCTCAAGAGATTCAACTGATGGCAGAAGCCTTACAATCACCAGAAACAGCCAGAGCTGTTTTTGAACATAAATTATCACAATTAGCTGCCGTAAGGAGATTTGAGGATGTAGCTCAATTGGAATCACTCTCTGAAATATCCCGTGCTTTGCCCGCAGACACTGCTTCCCGAGCCAGAGCCGGATTTCCCGACGGTACACAGGTTTTTTATCATGAAGTACCGGTCCAAGGATTAATGGTTGATAGAGGTACTTATCAAACCTATAATACAACAAGTAGGTTATTCTGGGCTAGGGACGGAAATGGGAAATTATTAGCTGTCAGAACTAATTTCCCTCACCTTGATCACTATACCGTTGAAATCACTGATGAAAATGTGGAAGCAGGATTGGTTCAACGGCCATTGATGCCTACAGAAGCGGATCCGGAAATGGAACTGGGATCCAGAGATCCTCTGGAAGTCGCCGGAATATTTACCCAAAAATTCAACAAACATATAAGCAATATTCCGATCAAAACTAGAATAAGAAATTTTGCCCAAAAGGCTGTCGAACGAATTATTCCCAAAACACAATAATTTACCCTTCTAATTTGGATTAAACCGTTTCAACTCTCACCTGCACCTGAAAAACTCCAAAGTCAGGCACTTCATCGATCCGCCGTCTTTTAAGAACTCATCGGTTTAAAAATTGCCTAATTTCTAAAATATTTGTAGAATTGGTTCATGAACTATAAAAATATAATTACCATCAAAGCAGGTAAACGAGGCGGGCAACCTACAATCCGGGGAATGCGTATTACTGTATATGATGTCTTAAAAATGTTAGCTTCTGGTATGAGCCGGAAAGATATATTAAAAGATTTTCCTGAATTAACGGAGAATGATATCAAAGCAGTCCTTTCTTATGCCTCTGACCGGGAACACTTAACAACAATAACAGGCCATGAAGCTTCTATTCGATCAAAACATATCCCGCAGACTGGTTAACCAGTTAAAAGAACTATACCCGGGATCAAATCACGTCTACCCTCTGGGATTATTTGAAGCCACGGATGATGAAGTCTGGAAATATGCCCGCAATAACTCTTTTCTTATCGTAAGTCAGCTCCCCTTAACGATCCCGGATCGTTATGGCTATGACAATCGGGGCAAATTTTTTCTGCTAACTGTCAGCCGGAATCCGCTTGCTTCCGGCATGTAATCAGCCATCTCCGGTCCGGCTGTGACTTCAACCCTGTCCCCCTCTTCCGATAATATGATTCTTCCAAGCTCTTGCTGGACAGGTGTTTCGAAAACTGCCCGGTTTAACGTCTCCCATGCTAATGTATTAACTTCTGATATTACGGGTCTGAAAATAAATCTGTGTTTTGCCGAACTCAACTCGATCTTCTCCAAAGTACTGACACCTCTGACAATTTTTACGGTGATTTCCTCCAATAATGAATCAGATCCTCCGTCAATTTCTATTTTCTCTCTGAAAATGATAAAACTTGTTTCCGGATCAATATCCGGCACAGTTATTATTTCCCTTATTGGTGTTTCGGGTTTATTGAAGTCATAAATGCTGATTAAGCCCGGAAATGTTGACAGTGATAATTCCTTTAGAGGTCTCATACCTTGCTTTCTCCCGACATTTACGGCCAATCCGTATCTTGGCTGTCTCAATACATCTGTCAATGAACGGTGGAAATGACTGTCTATGGCTGCAAAAAGCTGATTTTCAGTCAACTGGTCTTCCAACCAACCTTTAGCCCGTACCTGTCTTGGAGCTAATTGTTCCGACCGGCCGGTAAGTGAATCCGTTAATTCTTTCGGAGGTATGTAAAACCAGTCATAGTAATAGTAGTAATCCAAAATCGAGTAACTCAGGTCGGAAAAATCTTCTCTCTGTCGGATTATTTTCATTAAGTTTTTGATCTCACTTTGTAAAGTAAAAATTTTATGCTCTTTTTCTCCGAATATGCCCGATTTAAACAAGTCCGAACCGCTTTTGGGCAACCAATCATCAATTCCGCATCTTTCCCTTATGAATCTTCCTCTGACTGCCCGCTCGTCATCAGTTTCTCCTTTGAATAATTCCGTTCCTTCTATCAATTCCAATAGTCTGGGCACCTGACTTATAAGATTATCTTCTTCGCCAGGTGGTACCGGAAATTGGATAATACCTGATAAATCTTCAATCAGTCTGCCAGAGGGTGTCATCGCCAATAATTTACTGACTGTATTGACTGAATTATTCAAAGCATGTTTATTTATTCCGGCTACCGTGTTTGATTCCAGTCGCAATAAGTCTCCCAACCGGGTAACACCCATCGCTTCCAATTTCTCCCTAATATCATTTAAACCTGGAAGCCTCGGAAACACATCTTCCAGTGGAGCCTGTAGAATTGATTTCGGTCTTCTTCTGCCCCAAACCACTGGGTTCAAATAGGCAGCCAAAGAATCCTCCGGAAAATTTTCCTTCTCCAATAGAAACCACTGGTCATTTGTTCTTGTTTCAGATTCCGGTCCTATAATCATTCCAAACACAGGATTATACACCTCTGACTGTCTTTATGGGAAATTTTAATCGGTTTAATTAACTTAACTGCTCCTCCAATACTCCAACGTCCGGCACTACATAACCGCACTTCCGTTAATATAGTTATCCAAATAGCGCTATTTCCGTTGACAAATAATCCAAATTTATGTAATATAGACGTATGAAAATCCCTAGAGCTCTCCATAATAAACTAAAACAGGAATTCCTTCGCGGTAAAAAAGGCATTGTTCTTTACGGCCCTCGGCAAGTGGGAAAAACAACGCTGGTTAATGACATTCTTAATAAAGTCGGAATTAAAACGCTTGTCTTGAATGCTGATCAGCGCGGACCGTGGTGGGAACTGTTTACCAGCCGGGAACTGACTAAAATAAAACTTTTATTAGCCGGCTATGAGGCCTTGTTTATCGATGAAGCACAACGGATTCCCGAAGCAGGTTTAAGCATCAAAATAATCCTGGATAATTTCTCCGGAATAAAAGTCTTCATCACCGGATCTTCATCGCTTGACTTAGCCAGTAAAATCAACGAACCGTTAACCGGAAGAATTTACAGTTATAAACTCTTCCCCATCGCCCAACAGGAATTACTGACAATTAATACTCCTTATGAATTAAATTCCTATTTGGAAGAACGTCTGGTTTACGGATCCTATCCTGAAATATTTTCTCTTGCCGGTGCAAGCTCGAAAACGGAATATCTTAAGAATTTAACGGGTACTTACCTCTATAAGGATTTGCTGGAATTTGGCGACATCAGAAATTCAACTAGAATCCATGATCTTCTAAAACTATTAGCTTTTCAGGTTGGCAATGAAGTTTCACTCTCGGAACTTGCCGCCTCCCTTGAATTAAGCCGGATTACAGTGGATCGGTATATCGATCTTTTGGAAAAATCATTTATCGTTTTTAGGCTGAGCGGCTTTTCAAGGAATCTGCGCAAAGAAGTCACTAAGATGGATAAAATCTACTTCTATGATACGGGAGTGCGCAATACCGTTATCGGGAATTTCAATCTTCTGAAAAACAGAGATGACGTAGGCAGATTGTGGGAAAATTTCCTGGTTATGGAACGCATGAAGCGGCAGGAATATACTCAAACCATCTACTCCCATTATTTCTGGCGGTTAACAACGGGGGCTGAACTTGATCTGGTTGAAGAAAGGGAGGGAAAATTGTTCGGTTTTGAATTTAAATATTCCGCAAAAACATCAAAGGTTCCGAAATCATGGGTAGTTACCTATCCCAATGCTTCGGCACAGACAGTCAATCGTAACAACTGGCTCCAGTTTGTCGCCGACTAATAATATTACACTTAATCTTCCTCGCATCTGGACATACTAATCATACTATTGTATGTTTGCTATTATGAAAAATAATGAAGTTGCTACCTTTGACGAACACTTCAGCAAAGCAGGATTCAAAGTATTAAGTTAGCTCCTGAAAAACTCTAAAGTCAGACACTTGACCGATCCCCCGCCCCCCTCTATTATCTTACTCTTGACAACTCCCGTTATTTAATATAATAATGGGAGTATAATTCCTGATTTTATGGAGAAAACATATATTAAAAGAGATCTTGAAGAGACAATCTACAAAAACCTCAATAAAGGAAAGGTTATTATTCTATATGGGCCAAGGAGGTCTGGTAAAACCACCCTTGTTCAACACCTTTTTACCGGTAAAAACATTCCCTATCTTTATCTTAACTGCCGGGAAAAAAGAATCCAGGAAGTTATCATGCCGGATAGTTTAAAACTGAAAGCAGTAATAGGTAAGTACCAGAACATTATCTTTGATGAAGCCCAATACTTGGACGCTCCGGGAGAAGTCTTAAGTGTGTTAATAGATACGTTCCCAAAGTTAAATATTATTGCCTCCGGCTCTTCTTCTTTTGAACTTTCAGGCAGGGTCCGTGAACCGGTTACCGGCCGAAATCTCCCCTATTATCTTTTTCCGCTTTCTTATCATGAAATAGAAAAACATTTTCCGGCAACCGATATCAACTTTTATGTTGACCAGATCTTACGCTTCGGTGCCTACCCGGAAGTTTTCCAGTACTCAACTATTGATGAAAAAATCCATTATTTGCAGATACTTACTGATGATTACCTGTATAAAGATATTCTGGAATTCGAGAGAGTCAAACAGAGCAAAAAACTTAGAGATCTCCTTGTTGCTTTAAGTTTGCAAGTCGGGTCTGAAGTATCTTACAGCGAACTGGCTGGAACATTATCAGTTGATCGCAAAACCATAGAGTATTTTATAGATCTTCTGGAAAAAACCTATGTTGTCTTCAGACTTTACCCGTTCAGCCGCAATCTCCGCTCGGAGATTAACAGGAAAATAAAGGTATATTTCTACGACAATGGCGTACGCAATGCCCTTATTAACAATTTTAACACACTTAATATCCGATCAGACTCAGGCGCGCTTTTTGAAAACTATTTTATTTCAGAGATGGTTAAACAAAACATTAATAAATTATATAAATCTAATTTTTATTTTTGGAGAACCTACAGCCAAAAAGAGATCGATTTAATTGAAGAAAAAGAAGGCACGCTATTTGCCTATGAATCTAAATATTCAGACAAAAGAGGTATTCCAAAGGCAACCCTTGACGAATTTCATAAAACCTATCCCCGCTCTATCGTTACAATTGTCTCTCCAAACTCATTGCTTGATGTTTTGAAATCTGAATCCAACAAATCTTAACTTCAACATATATCCACAATTCCAATTAATCTGACAGCTTAATTGATAATTATATTGATAATAATCTATACATAAATTCTTTGTCAATTGGAAAAAACTTAGTACTCTTATATACGAAACTTCAGGCCTATAAAATAATATAAGTCTAATTACTTTATAAGATAACCGAACTTGACAAGTACTTTTCGGACTGCTATAATCGCCCTCCATAAAAAACGTCAACCCAAGTTGGCTTTTTTTGTGGCCTAAAAATAACAATATAGTAATTATTTATAGGTTATCTGCTCTTTAACAAAATACGATAGGAAGGAAACCTGATGCCGGGTATCCCCGCTTCACCTGGGCAATCACGCTCAATCTGAGGCCGGCCTGCCCGTCATCTCATATTCCTTTCTATCGCACAAGACAATAAAATTAACGATTTCTATTTAAGGTTAATCCCCTATTTCAAATGTTGGGAAGGGAACCAAGCATACCCGGCAAGTTACTCTTGCCTGCTTGCTTCCCTTTCCAACGCTGATGACTCACTAAGGTCAACAAAAGTAACCATTACGGTTGCTCATCCCTTATGAGTTATAAAAGACTTGAAGTCTGCCTAAAACAGCTTCAAGCGGGGGGATAAGTCTGAAAACAGCGAAGGACATCGGAAAACACGGGGTTGAGCCTTCCCTCGTCCAAGTTTAGCTTGGTTAATCCGAAATAGGTGGAAGACACGAAGATGAAACTTTGGTGCAGGCGTAAGCCGGTTTAAAGCCCAATGTGGATTCCGAAATCGGAAACCTGAAGAGGAAAAAGTCTCTAGCTGTTAAGGCGGACTCCTTAACATGCGAACTCCGTATGAGAAAAAGCCAAAAAAGAAGAGACAAATGGAGGAAAAACCGAAGTGTCTCACAATTTTCGCAAGATTTTGTCCATCGCCCTCGTAGCGCTTTTCGCGCTGGGCGCATTCGGTGGCGCTGCCGCTTTCGGCTTCGCTACCGCCAAAGAACCGATCACCGGCCTGTATTGGATCGGCCAGCACGCCGAAGGGGATCTCTATCCCGTCTCTATCGACATCAACGATCCCAACTTGCGCAAGAACGCATCGGTGGATGTACCAATCCATGGCCTGAATATGACCGGTGCTACCTGCAAGAATCGCTGGACCAGCTTGACGGTTACGGACAAGGGTAACGACGTGTTCACCATGACCGAACCGAATGGCAATGCGATCGGCCGTCACATTGACTGCGGTTATGCGAAAGTCTTGGCAGCCTATGCCGGATTGAGCAAAATCGGCGTTTACACCATGCCGACGCAGGTCGCCGCTACCGTCGAATATCTCGGCCCTCAGAGCGCGTATGACTTTCCTGGCAACTGGAATGATGCCTGGGCGAACATCCGGCTCTCAAACGACGGTACGAAATTCACTGTCACAGTTCTTGGACAGACCAATTCGATGGATGCCTATGTTAGCGATTATCACCTGGGAACTTGCGATGCAGCCTCTTTCAATGACTGCACCTTTTCCGCGCCCAAGGGGGCAACCTTTGCTGAGATCGGTCGCTGGGTCAAGTTGACCTTCGGTGACGTAGACGACTCATCGGTCGAAATCGGCATCGTCGTGCCCTAGTCTTGCAAGTACGCTACCGACCAAGTCTGACTTGGCCGAGTAGCCCCCCCGAGGCCTCGAGAAGAAAGAAGCCGAAGGGCTTCTTTCTTCTCCCTCAAAGGGAGAAATCGTCTAAAGGACAAAAACACGCTGGCAACTTGCCTATCTCTTCTACCGCTTGCGGTAGCACCTTAACCGGTGTTTGGAGGTTCGCTGGTTTTTCCAGTTTGTTTTGTCTTGTGCGATTTCTCATGAACATAAATTTTGTGTTCATGAGAAAAAATTGCGAAGCAATTTAGCAATCCCGTCAAACCGCTCTTTGAGGCGTGGGAGTTTACCCCGATGAATATCGGGGAATAGTACCCAAAAGCCGAAAAGGAAGGTTCTACGGGATGCGATTTAAAAATTGTTCTTTAACAACTGAATATTCAGGAGATTTTGAAGGTTTTTTCTACTTTCGAAATTCTCTCTTCGTGATCTGATAATTTACCGGAAACTACAGTCTGTTCTTCGCGGTAACTTTTGACCTCGCCAACTAGCTTATCAACTGAACTTAATATTTTATCAAGCAAATTAAGTTTCTTAGGAACCTGATCCAAACCCATGTCAATCAGTTCATCTTTTACAATCGAACGGACATCACCGCCAGTCAGATTTTGGTTAGCTTTTTTCATCACTGACAATATATCACATCTAATTCATAAAGTGTCAACTAGAATGACCAAGTTGTGAAGAATATTTTTAGCTGGTTAAATTGCTGAAATTTTTTCAACCATTTAACCATTTAACAATATAACAATCTATATAAATCTATGCCAAACATCGAATTACAACTGAATACTGCTCCCCGACCTCTGCCTCAACCGGCAGAGGGTTTTGTCGTGGGTGCGCCAAATCAACCTGAACCATTGGCTATCAATCTCTTCAACCAGGCTGGTATTGAGGTGGCGGAAGGTCCTGAAGTTGGTACTGCACCGGATATAGAAAAACACTTATTGGAAATCATTCTTCCTGGATCACGGGAAAACCTTGTTGTCGAAACAAGTCTTAGTCCCAATACCAAAGGTAACTTAGTCCTGACAGATGAAGGAAGAAGGAAAGCCCGCGAGTTGGCTGACCGGATATTGGAAGCCACCGGCCGTGACTTCAATCTTGCCCGTCAATTTTTAAATGAATTTAAAGAAGAAAGAAAGAAAGTCAAATCAGAACTTCGTCAGGGAAAAACTATTGATGATGCTTACAGACAATCTCCCGAATACCAGACTGAAGTTCTGATGCAAAGGCTGTCTGCCTCTCTTAATCTGAAGCTTCGCCATGAGGAAAAAAAGACTGTAAATATAGCTAACCCGCGTTCGTCCGTCCGTCCGGCACAAATGACTGAAACCATTACTCCTTCTCCGGTCTATAAACCTGAAGCAACCTCTTATACTCCTGTTTATCGCCCGGCTGAACATGTCGTAAGTCTGCCTCAAGCTGTACCTACAGTTCAGACACAAACTGACAGATTCACAGCACCGGTTAGACCGATCCGTGTAACTCCTCAACCTGAAATTATAGTTAAACGTAAACAAGGCTTATTCAGCCGTTTTAAAACTTTCGTAACAAATACGATCGAAAAAGTTAAATCATATTTTGTCCAACCGGAGGTTAAACCTTATCAAATAGCCCAACACCGCCAATATCAAAGAACCTATCAGCCGGCAACTCAATCCCTGCCTGAATTGAAAATCTCTCCTCAAGTAAAAAGAGCTGTTAAAAATGCCGTAAGAGTAGTTAAAAATGAAGCCAGCCGTCTGGGCAACAATGCCATTCCCGCTGTCATGGGCTTTGCTACGGCTTCCCTGGCTATGAATATGGCTAGTAATCTTGACGGTTATGCACCCTTTTTCGGCCGTCCGGAATTAAATAATGTCGGAGTTCAATTAGGAGTTAATGCTCTAGCTCTTGGAGTTCTGGGCGCTGCCACGCTCCTTCAGGAAACCGATTTCAAAAAAGGCTTACGCCTCTTACCCAAAAGAATCACTCAGTACGGCCTAACAGCCGGTACCCAATCTCTGCTTGTATCTCTTCTACATTAAAATAAAAAAAGGGCTTTATGGCTAATTTATCGGAATAACATCCCATCTTCCCTCCCTCTTTACTTTCGACTAATAATCGACTAATATTAGACTAAACGCTATGTTTTCTCCCAAATACACAATTACTGACAAACTCATGGCAAACATTAAAAAAATAACAATTATTGTCCAGGATCTTAATGGCAGATCTTACCCCCAACCCATCCTCTATGAACTGGAAAAACAAGCGCGTGAGATTTCTGCCTTTGCCTCGACCAGTATCGAGGGTAACCCCCTGCCTTTAACCGAGGTGAAAAAGATCCTTAAATCGAGACCGGAAAGCATTCGCCAAAGTGAACTTGAGGTATTAAACTACAATCAAGCTTTAATTGAGCTTAACGATCAATTACTAAACCAACCGCTTGAATTAAACCTCAAACTTATCCTCTCAATACATGCCAAAGTTATGACAAACCTCATCTCCGAACACCAAATCGGAATACTTCGTAAGGCACCTGTTTTTGTAAATGATCCAAAAGTTGGAAGAACTATATACTGGCCGCCTGATGCTAAAGACGTTGAACCACTCTTAAAAGATTTAATCTTATATTTAACCAAAAACAAGGATAAAACTGATCCTCTTATCCTCGCAGGAATATTTCACAAGCAGTTTGTGATTATCCACCCATTTATGGATGGAAACGGCCGCACTGTCAGACTGGCCATCAAAGCTCTCCTTGCTGATATGGGTTTAAATACTTTTCACCTCTTTAGTTTTGAAAACTACTACAATCAGAATGTAACCAACTACTTCAACATCGTAGGTGTATTAGGAAACTACTATGAAATAAAGGATAGCATTAAGTTCACAGCTTGGCTCGAGTATTTTACGGATGGAATAATTGACGAATTACAAAGGGTCAAAAAAGAGCTGGAAAAAGTTACTCCTCTTACACCGGAAAAAGAGCTGTTGCCCCACCATCAAACAATTATTAGTTACCTAAAAGAAAAGGGTTTTATTAAAGACCGCAACTATGCCAGATTGACCAATCGCGCCAAAGCAACCAGAATACTCGACTTCAAAAAGCTCATGAATATGGGAATAATTGAAAGGTTGGGAAAAGGAAAAAATACCTACTATACCCTGAAAACTTCTTAGAACTTCCCTTCTTCGGCCGTCCGGAATTAAATAATGTCGGAGTTCAACTGGGTGTAAACGCGGTCGCCTTAGGTGTTTTAGGCGCGACCACACTCCTTCAGGAAACCGATTTCAAAAAAGGCTTACGCCTCTTACCCAAAAGAATCACTCAGTACGGCCTAACAGCCGGTACCCAATCATTACTGATGTCCTTAATACGCTAAAATTCAATAATTTGAAGAATTTAAATTTTAACCGAAACCGGTTCAAGAGTTTTTGGAGCCAAATTACTGAACGCTTGCCTTATTTTATCAAGAACTCTTATTTTATTCGGATCGTCAGCTCTTAATTTTTTTTCTACTGCTAAAGTCGCCTCCATCAACGATCTCGCAGCAGCTGCATGATCTGGATGTCCGTCCAGGAAAACTGCCAAAGCTTCTACCGTGTAACCTACCTGAACACTGTTTTGTGGTACTTCGGAAAGTGTCTGGAAATAACCCTCTAGTTGTTGGGGAAGTTCTGTTCTTGCCTCGGGAGGAAGTTCAGCTGAAACAGCAGCGTTAACAGCCCTGATGTTTTCATCAAGCCAGTTGGCACCGCTTGTCCAGGTACCGCCTTTAACTCCGTCTCTTTGTAATTGAGCCATGCTGGTGGCTTCTTTCAGGACAAAGGCTGGATTGGCTTTGGCCAGGCTGGTAAGAGCATAAAAGACTTCCCATGGTTTATTGACAACTAATGTCTCCATTAACGCTCTGGCACTGCCTGCCAGATCTGGGTGTTTACCCACAAATTCGGTTAATGCCTTTACGGTATAACCTGCTTGAGATGGGTTTTGTGGCACTTCGGCCAACGTATTAAAAAATCCTTCCAACTGTTGGGGAAGTTCTGTTCTTGCCTCGGGAGGAAGTTCAGCTGAAACAGCAGCGTTAACAGCCCTGATGTTTTCATCAAACCAGTTGGCACCGCTTGTCCAGGTACCGCCTTTAACTCCGTCTCTTTGTAATTGAGCCATGCTGGTGGCTTCTTTCAGGACAAAGGCTGGATTGGCTTCGGCCAGGCTGGTAAGAGCATAAAAGACTTCCCATGGTTTATTGACAACTAATGTCTCTGCTGAATCACCAATAGATTTATAAATAATTTCATCTTGAAAAATTTCTTTATGTAGTGTAACTTCCTTCACAATTTCTCCAAATACAAATACTGAAGGAGTATCAGAAAGAATTTGGGAATATGCATTCGCTCGCTGTTCCTGCGGGATTTCCTCTAAGTATTTTTTCGCTAACTTTCTTGCAGCTATTTCCCGATTCGGATGATTTTCCGGCGCGATCCCAAGTAATGCATCCTGCAGTTTTGGTTCTTTGAAATTACTTATTATTTGTAAAGTCCTATCTGGTGCCGATTCTACAGATGGTATTTTTGGTGGCGGAACTCGTGGTCCTTCTGCGTTCATATTTTAAACGTAACAACAAAATATATAGGTGTCAATACTCATTTTGGGTCATTTTGGGTCTTAGTAAAAATGTAAAGTGAAGTCTTAATTTACACGGCACTTTTACATCTCAATTTTCCTGATATGGACTCCCCCCGTGACCGATCCCGGATCGGAATAGCTATGACGATCGGGAACTTTACCACTAAAAAGTTCTCTCCTCCTCTGGTACATTCGTTCGACCACTGCCATTCTATTTCACCGCTTTTCTGCCTAACCTCACCACCAAATCATTGAAAAATTTCTGCAGATCATAAATCTTCAGAGGCTTAATCATGCGGGGCAAAATCTTGACAGCCTGGTAAAATAGGAGTTTGAAACCAAATATTCGGATCTTTTTACTTTATCGAGAATGAGTTTTTGGGTTGGTGCAAGGATCGACATCTTCCCCATATCAATAGTTCCAGTAAATGCTTTGGCACCTCATAAAGATCAAGTTTATCCCAGTATTTCTTGACGTCTGAGAGTTTTATTTTCTCTTTTCCCGGCCCGTAGTTGATCATCCGCTCCAGAATTTTAATCCTTCCTTCTTCCGTCTTTTTCAATTCATTGATATCGTAATCCCAGATATGAACCATGATTGTATTTTACTCCATAATTTTTTATTCTCAACTAATTCTGCACAGGCTGTTTATTACCTTCTTCTTCTGATATAGCCTTCCACAACTGCCAGGGGCGGCGGATCAATAAGCAGATTTATCGAGTAATGCGGTTTTCTTCCCTCACCTTTTCATCGAGGAATATTTTCATCAGTGATTGATAAGGCACATCCTTTTTGTTTGCTATCATCTTAAGCGAATCTAAAAGGGATTGGGGCACCCTTATTGTAATTGTTTTAGTTGAGGGTTTGAGATTCGGAAAGACAGCTCTTTTTGCTTTAGACCAATCTATATATTCGGTTGAATCATGAGTCGCCCAAAAATTCCTCTCTTCGTCTTCGTTTTTAAAATCAGGTATTTCTTTGAATTTTTTCATATTTCACCTCCTCCTTTCTGTTCATATCGCGGCACGATATGACTCTTATCTTAAGTTTTTGATCAAGTTTACGAATGGTAAATGATATAAATAGTAATCTGCCTTGATTAGTCTTACCTAATGCCTGCAATCTTTGTTCTTTTTCTGAATGCTGTATATCTTCTGAAACATAGGGATTGTTAGAAAAAACTCCTTCACTTTCTTCATTAGTAACTTTATGCTTCTTCAGATTTTTATCGATATTTCCATTATCCCAATCGAATCCTACAATTCTTGATAAATCAAAATTCAGACTCATTTATGTATTTAATCATACAATACATAGATTTACCTGTCAACAGTTCCACAACCGTCAGTGGCGGCGGATCGACTCCTATGAAGATTTTTATATCTCCTTCTTCGCCAGCTTAATTGTCTCCTTGGCAAAAAAATCCTTCACTTCTTCCCAGGTGATCGGTCTGATCATTTCCGGCATTTCTGAATTTTCCGCGTCATCAAAATATTGCAGACTTCTGATTATGCTGTATTTGTTTTCTTTAAGAACATGATATTTTTTATCATAAAATTCAAATACCTTATCCGTGTCAAATCCCTGTTTATTTAGCTCAAATAAATCGACAAAGTCTTTTTTTGTACCTCTGTCCATTATAGCCACAATTTTCATCGCTGCTATATCCATAATTGAAGCAATATAAACATTCAAAAACTCAGTTTTTTTACCGATTAACGGATAATTATACTGAAAATAACTTATCTTCACTGTGTTAAATTCTCCGATCAAAGAAATTCCTTTTGCGGTCGTCGTTTTAAATTTACCTAATTTTTTCAGTTCAGATGACAATTTTATTGGATCAAATTCATCCGGGGAAAAAAAATCGAAATCAATAGAATACCGATGTCCGAAATGAAGAGCTAAGGCTGATCCGCCGGCCAGATAAGCTTGATTTACCAATCCGCTTTTGCCTAATAAGGCCAGAGTTTTCTGCGCATGGTCAGATAATGTGGATCCAAACATTTTATCTCACTTCTTGGAATATTATATATCCTCGACCAAAACGTAGCCGTCCATGGCGAAAAATCCCTCATTTTTTTAATCGTCTCAACAATCAAATCCTTCGGAAAATTCCGCCTCACCCACCGCACCGCCTCCAGATTCCCTTTGTCCAATAACCGGTTGATCACATAATGAGGATGTTTGGAAGGATCAAGCTTTTTAGCCTCCACATCCCAGAAAAAAAAGTATAAAGAGGCAGGCAGTTTTTTAGGAAGTTCTTTTGTTTTCACCCTTCGATTATATCACTATCTTCTCCTCTGGTACATCCGTTCCACGACTACCTGGGGCGGCGGATCGACTCCCCGGGGTATTTTAATGGTAACTTCTTCTCCTGTTGATAAAGTATATTTATATTCCGCTTTAGGCGCGTTGTTTAATTCCTCCAGCATCAATTCGTCATAATCGGCCTCAATCGCAGGTGTCACCGGAACTCTGGTAACCATGGGCGTCGTTATATTTTCCACTGCCTTGTTACTGATC
>MFJM01000069.1 GCA_001779205.1 Candidatus Gottesmanbacteria bacterium RIFCSPHIGHO2_02_FULL_39_14 | reverse complement strand
CAGCGTTTTTAACCCACTATGTTGAACGATATCGTTTACAAGAGTTGTTTTTCCAACCTGCCTGGCGCCATAAATCACTATTCCCTTATTTGAGGTTCTTAATTTTGTCAATACTATGTTGGTAAGGGATCTTGGAATCATCATCAGGAGAACTATAGCACCATTTAAGCATATTGTCAAGCGGTATTCACGTTAAAACAGCATATTAATCAGCCTAATTAACGTTTATAGCCTCTAAGGCTATTCCATATTTTCTAACAAGTCTGCGACCTCGCAAAAAGCTTGTCCTGAGCGATTCAATCGGGATTATCGGGGTAAAAATTTTTTTGTAAAGAGTTAATAGATTTTCTTTAGGATTCCCTATAAACGTCTATGCCTTCCGGTTCTCCGTCTCCTTCCTGGTTTTCGTCCTCCGGGATAATCTTTCCAAAGATTCTTTTTAAATTGTTCATCAGGATTAACCAAGATAGGAGGCAATTCCCCTTCGGGATGAAATTCGTTTACTCTAATTATCGCATGTCTCTGTTCCTCCCCAGAAAGCTTTTTTTCGACGACAACTTGTTTCAAAAAAGTCAATAATCTTAACATATTGTCACCTATATTTAGAAAACTCACGTCTGTAGAGTCTGCTTGATATCCCTGATCGGTGTGGCGCAGGACTTGAAAATTTATTTCATCTTTTTCCTCAGCCTTAATCAAAGTAATAATTAACCTCCCGTAATGCTTTTTAGCGGTAGATGAGGCAATTCTGTCCAAGGATGAAGGCAGCGGATGCAATGCCAGATTATCCAGCTCAATCTGGATACCACCCGTAATCTTTCTTATTGTCACCGGCATGTCCATTATTCCTAATGTAGTATTTCCTTTAAATAGTTCAACATAGTCCAAAAGACTCCCCTTCCTTTCAAGTTCCTTAAGCTGATTTAAGATATTAGGATCAGCTTCATCAAGTTCTAAAACATGATCCTTAAAACTGAAAATACGCTTTTCCTGACTTTGCTCCAGTTCTTGTATGGTCGGCAATCGACCATCTTTAGTATCAAATATTTTTAATTGATCTTTTGAAAGGGTAACAGGTAAAATCTTTTCTATATCGGGTCCCTTGTTTTGCCCTCTTGATAGTAAAATACATTTTGACTGGATAAGTATGTCTTCCTTAAAATCTGGAGTATCACCAACCGTAAGTCTGGAAAATCCCATTAATGAATTACTTTTAGGAATGAACCAACCGCCTCGGGACCTGATGACATTTTCTGCCAAAATCCCTTCGAGTGACCCGGAATTATTTCGTACTTTAAGAGATTCATTACCGTTATACCCTTCTAGCTTTCCGCTAAAAACGGCTATGTCAGTATCGGCAATTGCACTATTGGTAATTAGAAAAAGCGGTAAATATTTTATTCCTCCCTCCGGCAGGTCAATCGGAACAAGACGGTAATTGATCCGGGGCTTCAGTAGGCGATTCTTGTTAAAATAATAAGGGAATGCTTCTTCAAAAATATCAGCTGTTTTGCTGATCAAATTTGCCTGAGCGTTTAATCTCAGTCCACTGTCTACTTTGAATTGCTCCAAAAGTACACCCATATTTTATGAGGCAAGAACAACCATTTTATCACGTCATAGATAGATTTTGAAGTAAATTGAAGAAAGAGGTGCGAGATTCGTCTCCTCGGCGGCCCACAACTGCAGACAGTTAAGAAAAAGTACCCCTGTGAACCCATAGATTGGTGAATATAAAACTATTTCTGTCCTGCTTTCTGAGCTAGTTCAATTGCATGCGCTTCTGCCAGTGTTCTAATATCAGGGTCACGATAAATTCCGTCTGGTCCGGGACAAATAGCATAAACATTTAAAGGATTCCTTGCAGCATCTTTCAGCTCTTCTGTATTATCGATTATTTCCCCACCAAAATAATTTTCGTCAAAAACTATCCCAAGAACATTTCCTGTACTAACTACACCTTTTTTAAACCCAACATTACAGAATATTTTATTTATCTCATTTAATTTTTCAGTTGAGGTGGATGGAGCTACTGCAGTTGAAGCGGCTTTCTGGGCTGCATACTCATCCAGCAACGGATGACTCGGAGTGGGAGTAGCAATTCCCAATAGACTATTCAAAAAATTGCATGAAAGTAAAATAGCTGAGGTAGTTGCACCTAGTCCAATTTTGACTAATCCTTTATGCCGTGAAAGTGTATTTCCAATTGAATTGAATGCATCTCGGTATGAGGCATTTAATTGATCTGTAATTCTTTGAGCTGTCTCCTGTAACCAATAACCTGCTCCAACATCCATCTCGTAAGCTTTACCAATTACACCCCACTTTATATCGGAAAGAGTTTGAGCGGCTTGATTCAAATTAGGAATCTGGGGAATATGTGCCGCCCGTGCTTCAAAATTCATAATACCCTATAGTATATGCATAAGGGATGATCTTTGTCAAGTAGCTTACTCGAATTGGATGGTGGGCTCTTGGGAAAGGAAATTCCTTCTGACTATTTCTAAAGTATTAGCGAAAATATTCTTGTACGTTTGATTTCTTTGATCCATCACAGGCAGACTATCAAAAGCTAATTCAAGGTGCCTACCTGCTTCTTCGTAGACCCTCTGTACTATTGGCTCCAGTCTTGCTAACACTTCTGCCTTACATCGCTTCCCTATAGCTATAATCGCTGTAATTTCTTCATCCTTGACTTGTAAACTACTATTTCTGGCTGAAAACACCCCCCTAATCGTCTCTGTTTCCTGTGCTGAAACCAGATTATCCGGCAAATCCATAAGAATTTTCCAGAATAAAGTAATTCTTTGTCCGACATCATTTCCCTCTTCATGTTTCATAAGTGGCGGATCAATGTCTTCTATATCATTATTCAGCTGACCTAAAGTATGAAGATCAGCCAAAAAGGCAGCAAAATTTTGACCGGCCTCAACCAATCCTACCCTGTTACCGATATATTGGGGAAACCAGCTGAATGCTTTAGTTAATCCCGCCATGCTCTCCTCATATCGGTCAGGTGAGTCATCCCAATCCAATCTTCTGCTGATAAGATCGCCTGAGCAACCAATACGAAGCATTTTTAAAAAATTCTTGTGTAATTCTCTATCTGCTATCGTGCTACTTAAGACATTTTCCAAGGATAACAACGCTACATCCAACGCAATAGGCATACCATCAATAGCCGTCTGAGTCTGGCGGCCTTTTCTGATTTTATGCCCGTCAACCACATTATCATAAGAAACAATCACACCCCAGGCAAACTGCGACAAAGCAGCCAAATACAAAGCCTCCTGCTTTTCTAAACCCAAAGAATCAGCCATCATCAATAAGCTGACAGGAATAATCTTCCGCTCAGTTAAAGCTGTTTCATAAACTTCGCGAAGAATCTCATTGTGACCGAATAAATCTTCCATAAGTTTCCCCCCTCCCTCCCTATCAAAAATCACTTGCCAAAATAAGGAGGAGTCGTCTTGTGCAGCTTGACTTGCTTCTGCTATTGTTTCCTCGCTTATTATTGCCGGTCTCCCGGAATATTTTTCGTAAAGATAATTAGTTCGGAATTCTGCTTCTAAGCTTTCTAACTGGCCTACCCTGGCTTCTATTCTCTCGAGTTCACCTGGTGCCGATAAAATATTATCCTCTGATAATTTATCCATTGCCTCAGTTTCATGCTTTTTCAGGAATCTGATTACCCATAATGCGGCTGATAAGCCTAGGTCTCCGCCTAATAGTTCCGATAATCCGTAAATAACCTTCCGGAATTCATCCGGCTTTCCATAAAAGAAAATATTTTCCATTAACAAAGAATAAAAAGGTCCGTTCAGAAAAAATTTCTCTTTATCCCATAGACCCTCTTCTTCCAAATGATCAATTAACCCTGCAAAACCGTGATGAGACAAAAAATATTGTACAGCCAGGAAATAGACTGTGTCAGGCCCATTATCAAAACTGTAAACTCCTCCCTTCTTACTGATAGGCCATTCCCCGCGATCTATCCCTTGACGGCAAATATCTATCTTTCTACTTTTCCCATTTTCTTCCGGCTGATCGCTCAAACCTGCGGATTTTTGAAGTAATCTTCCAAGTTGTCTTTCCAGGAAATTACGGTCAAAGACGGGAACTGTACTGATTGATAATCTTGACGGCAGCTGACGTGTTACACCTTCTGTTTCGGCTGCCGTGATGACGGTATATGCCAACTCCTGCCACAACATCAGCATTTCCCTGCCATCGGAATCCTGCCCGAAAAGCAATGAATGATCCTGCAACTTTCCCTTCCAGTAAGGTTCAAGCAACCTAAATATAAGTGACTGGCAATATTTATAACCGAGCGTGAATAAAGCATTATTAACTCTTTCATGATTATCTCCCCTTACGATATTTGGATCACGATCCAGTCTAAAAGGACTACCGGTGGGAATTTCCCAAGAAGGATTCCGTAATTTTAGCGTTTCATTTATCATATTAATTTAAAATATAACCTTCTCCCCTGACGGACCGGATAATACGGGGATTGACAAAATTAGCTGATAACTTCAATTTCAGTCTTCTAACAATCTGTGCAATCGCCCAGAGTGAAAATTTGTCCGGTTGATTCTGCCAAAGCGCATCCCCTAAACAATCAAAAGAAACAACCCTGCCCTTTTTTTTGTACAGGCTATTAAATACCGCTAATTCTTTTTTAGAAAAATTGACTTTTTCGCCGTAAATGATGAAGTTATTATTAACCCTTTTTATTTCCTTCTCTTTTTCGCTCTTTAAGGAAAATTCCGAGAGAATCGGCAAAAGAAGAGGAAAACGCAGTTCTCCGTTTCCCTTCACCAGTCCTAAATCCGCCAGCCATCTCCCTTCCAGATTATTTTTATATTTTTGAAATTTAGTTCTGTTTAAACTTACTTCTTTGAGTATCCGCAAAGACTCAAAAGGCAGACTGTTTAAAACCTCTTTAACCCAGAAACGGCAAAGTTTATCATTGTAGGCAATTTTCATAAGCCTCCTGATATTAACAGCATCGGGATGATCTTTAAGAAGAAAGCAAAAAGAACGGATGGCTCCGTGTAAACCGCGTGAATATTTAATTATCATTTTCCGGTATCTGTCAAAACTGACACCTAACAGCAGTTCCTGCCTCTTAATATCGACAAGGGATGTTTTCACATCATAGAGAGGTAAAAAGGTAAACTTGTATTTGGTAAATCTTTGAATAAATTTCTGCAGTCCGGTGTTTTTTACAGTAAGGATTTGCGGTTCGGAGAGAAGGATATAAGACACTTTGCCATATGAATAGATGGAAAGATAGATTAAGCTTTGAAAAAATGAGTTATCCTGATTAAATATGTTTTGTGCATCCAGTAGGATAAAAGAAATTTTTTCATCAGGTCCCAATCCCTTTACAATCTCCGAAAGATAGGAGTCAAAAGAGAAATCGTTTATTTCTTCCGGCTTTTTCTTCAGTTTGCAGGCTTTTTGCGTTTGGGTCAGCCAGTAATCATAAAGTTGTTCCTTTGAAAGTCCAGACCTGTCTTTAAATGATAAAAAAACGAGCCGGACTTTTTGATTTT
>MFJM01000068.1 GCA_001779205.1 Candidatus Gottesmanbacteria bacterium RIFCSPHIGHO2_02_FULL_39_14 | reverse complement strand
ATAACTTATAAACAAAAAGTTAAAAGCAGTTTAAATTCAGGGATTATAATATAAAAGGTTTTAAATCAATGAGAAGCTGTCTTTTCAAATCGGTATTAATGATTTTGGCGGTAATGCTGCCTCTTTTTATTCTTGAGTATAGCCTGTCATTAAAAAATGGGAGACATATTGAGCCGGCAGTTAATATTTTTGATGACGGACCTATGTACCGTCTGGATCCTGATTTAATTTATACTTTTAAACCAAAGGCAAAGGGTAGTTTAAACCTGGCTGATATTACTGACAGTAAGTCCATAAATTCCTTCGGGTTGAGAAACAGGGAAATATCAGCAGAAAGCCGCTCCTATCGGATTATTGCAGCAGGCGATTCCTTTACTGAAGGGATAGGAGTGACACGTGAAGAAAGTTATCCGGGACAGCTTGAAATTTATCTTAAAAAAGAAACAGGTTTGGATTTGGAAGTAGTTAATGCCGGTGTTTCCGGTTACAGTCCGGACCAGACTTACCGGTATATTATGACCAAACTGCTAAAACTTAAGCCGGATATTATTCTTTGGAATTTGACTTTTCCTCTGGATATTTATGACGCTTCCATGTGGTATCCGTCCTTGTATGATTTAAGGGAAGATCAATTAATCGCTAAAAACGGCATAGCAAACTGGCTTTATCTACAGAATTTTCTCTCACTTTACACTCCCTCATCTTTGAAAAAATTACAGCTGTACCGGTTGTTTTACCTCAATTTGCCTGATATAGATGTTTTAAACAGGCGGCCACCCGGATCCAGAGAAAAACTTATAAACTGGAGTTTGGAAAAGATAAAAATTCAGGTTGCGACCCTTAATAAACTGGCCAGTCAAAAAAACTTTAAATTGTTTTTGGTGCTTTTACCGACCAAGGATCTGTATCAATTGCCCGGACAATTTAATCTGCTGACCCCGGCTGAAATAAAAGCCTTAAAAAATCAGATAATAAAGTCAATTACGGGAGTGGAGATTTTGGATATTGAAGAGATGCTTAACCGTTCCGGCAACCAGCGTCCTGAGGTTTGGTTTTATGCCAACGATATCCATCCGAATGCAGTGGGTAATGCGGCAATTGCCTCGGCTGCCGCTGAGTTATTACGGCCGTATCTTTCCTTATAATTCTGTTTGTTGAAGCAGAGGCAGTTTCGGGATTTGCGGCACTTCTTTGAAAGGATTATTTTTCAGTTGCAGAACTTCAAGCCTGGACATTTCTGCTATTACAGGCGGTAATTCCTCCAGCCGGTTGTCATTTAAATATAATTCCCTTAGCCCAGTCCGTCTCAAGCTGTCGGGCAGGTCTTTTAGCCTATTACCGGATAATTCCAGACTCTTTAAATTTTCCAAATCCCCCATCGAGTCCGGCAATGAAACCAGCTGGTTTCGATTCAAAGCCAGAAAATTTAATTGTTTAAGCTGTCCAATTGACGGGGGAAGATCGGTAAGCTGGTTAAAGCCCAGTTCTAGTTTGGCCAATGACTCAAGTTTGCTCAAAACTGGCGGCATTTCCGTAAACTGATTGTCGCCAAGGTCAATTTCCCTGATTTTCTTAAGATTTTCCAGACTATCTGGCAAACTTGTCAGAAGGTTGCCGTGAAGATCCAGGATTTCCAGATTAATTAGAAGCAGCAGTTGATCGGGAAAGCCGGTCAGGTTTTGGCCGGCGGCTGAATAACGGCAGATTTTTTGAGGGTTGGCCAGGACGTCGTTAATATCCTGATAGACTGTCAAATCGCTGCATTTATCGGGATCAGATGATTCAGAAGGTTTGGCTTGATCATTTAAATATAAATTTTCGGCAAAACTGCGGTAAAGCGCGGAGGTTCTGGTGACATACAGCACTGACAACAGGCTGATCAATAGTATAATGGCAGAAAGCCAATCAACATTTCTGATTAGTTTTTTTATTAAATACATATGTGCGGAATTGCCGGTAAATTACATTTTAAACCCCATAAATTGAGGAGGCAAGAAGAATTATCCCGAATACAAAAAACACTGCAAATTCTTGAGCACCGCGGGCCGGATGATCAGGATTATTTTCTGGAGCGGAATATTTGGCTGGCGGCAGCCCGTTTGGCCATTATTGATCTCTCTGCGAAAGCGCACCAACCGATGATATCGGGCGACGGCAATCTGATTATCGTCTTTAACGGTGAAATATATAATTACCGGGAACTTCGCAAGAAACTTAAAAGTAAATATTTATTTATTTCCGAAAGTGACACCGAAGTTCTGTTGGTTTTGTATCAGGAATACGGAGTCGATTGCCTTAAGTTTCTGCGGGGCATGTTTGCTTTTGCCCTGTGGGACAAAAAATTACAAAGGCTTTTTCTGGCACGGGACCGGTTGGGTAAGAAACCATTAAAATATTTCCTCAATAGGCAATTTCTGGTTTTTGCTTCGGAACTTAAGGCTTTTATCAATTCTCCCGGTGTCCCGAAAGAAATTGATTATCAGGCTCTTGCGGATTTCATCTCGTTGGGTTACGTGCCTTCTCCTGATACCGGTTTTAAACAGATAAAAAAACTGCCGCCGGCACACTATCTGTTAGCTGATAGCCAGGGACGCATAAGTATTAGTCGTTACTGGGAGCCTAAATATACGCCCAAATTTGCTTTAGCGGAGGCTGAACGCTTGACGCTGGTTAAAGATACCTTGACGGAAAGTATTTCTTTAAGGTTAAGAAGCGATGTGCCTTTGGGTTTTCACCTGTCAGGCGGTACTGATTCAACTTTGATTGCGGCCCTGGCATCCCGGATTGCCGGAAAGAAAATAAAAACCTTTACTGTCGGCTTTGAAGACGGATATATGGATGAATCGGAAAGCGCCCGTGAGACATCTCTATTGATTGGGAGTGAACATCATGAAATAAAAGTCAAGGAAGACAGTTTTAATCATTTACCCGAAATCATCCGGGCATATGAAGAGCCTTTTGCTGATGCTTCAATTCTGCCGACTTGGGCTTTAATGAAAGAAACGCGCAAGCATGTTACCGTGGCCATAAACGGAGACGGCGGCGATGAAACCTTCGCAGGTTACCCGCGCTATCTTTTTTACCTGTATTATCCATTCCTAAAACATTTACCGGTTGATATTATTTCTCCTATTTTAAGCCTGCTTTACAGATTTTGGCCGAACCGTAATTTAGCGCTTCTTACCGAGAAATACTTACCCTCATTAAAAATGAAGAAGTTCGAGGGTTATCTTTCCCTCGTTGAGTGGGTAAACGGAATTCAAAAGAAAAAGCTGCTTCTTCAGAAAATCACGAATCGTCAAATATATTCCGATCCGGGATCAGAAGGATTGGATAAGATTTTGAAATTTGACTCTGTGACTTATTTGCCGGATTATCTTTTAGTTAAAACTGATATTGCCTCGATGGCCCATTCCCTGGAAGTCCGTTCACCTTTTCTTGACCATGTATTTTTCGAAACCGCCGCCCGTCTGCCGCAAACGGATAAAATTCGGGGTTTGACTTCGAAATATTTATTGAGAAAACTTCTGAAAGAAGTCCTGCCGCAAGCAAAGCTTAAAAGAAAACACGGTTTCCTGCCACCGTTAGCTTCCTGGTTTAGGAGAAAATACAGCCGGGAGTTGAAAGATGAAATAAGCGACACCAATTTCCACAGCATTGCTTATCTTAACCACACTTACGTTGACAGGCTTTACCAAGAACATTTATCATGCCGGCATGACCATTCGGGAATACTTTGGATTTTGCTATGTTTGAAAAACTGGCACCGCGAGTTCGGTTTTTAGGCTCCCTCCTGCTTTTTTTTGCCGTTATCTTTCTGGCGCCGAATAAAATTATTTATTTCAGCGCCTACCCTGCAGCTGTTTTGTTTTTTTATCTATCGCTACACGATCTTCACCGATCCCTGCTTTATGCCATGATACTGGCTGTTTTCTCAGATGTCTATTTAGGGGCCGGCTTGTTCCGGCTGGAACCGGCCGGCTTTAATATGGGATCGGGCTGGTGGATTTCTCCTGTGACTATCTTATTGCCTGCGATGCTTTTATTTTCACTGAAAGACAAACTCACTAAAAATCTCGCCGATATTTTTCTGCTGCTTTTTTTCTCTTGGTCGGCATTGATATTTATAGTTAATACCGACCAAAATTCATTTTACGGATTGATTGCCCTGGCTGAATCAATCCTGCTCTATTTTTTATTCAGGCTGAACCTCAAGAAAGAAGACCGGCCCTATTTAACAGCTTTGTTTTTGACCATTTTACTTTTTCAAACATTTATCGGTCTTTGGCAATTTTATCTGGGTCGTCCCATTGGTTTAATTGCTGAATCCATCATTGCCGATAATCCGTCAGGCATCACGACCAGCGAAAATATCCGGCTCTTCAGGATTAGCGGCACTTTCGGGCACCCAAATGTATTAGCCGCTTTTTTGCTGACAATGTATCCCTTTTTGAACCTTTTTAAAACAATAAAATTTTGGGCCAATACGTTTAAGTTTATGGTGATTTTAGCCTTTATCTTTACTTTCAGCCGTCTGGCCTGGATTGTTTTGTTGATCGTCCATATCCTTTTCAGCTATTCGCTTCCTTATTCAATGGCCATTGACCGGTTCAGAAAAAAACTTCATCTAAACAGAAAAGCCGTCATCTATCTGTCAACGGTTTTAATCATAATTTATCTTTTATTTCCGTATTTACTGCTAAGGTTTAAGACGATACCGGCTTCACTGGATGAGTTTGGATCTTTAGGGACGAGGGTCAAACTTGACCAGGAAGCAATCAGCCTCATAAAGAAAAATCCATTGACAGGAGTCGGTTTAAATAAATCATTGGAGGCTTATATCAGGGAACCCACGACCAACATCTTTAAAAATAATCCGCCCGGTATTTTTTACAAGATCCACAATACTTTTTTGGAAATAACGGCAGAAACCGGAATTCCCGGTCTTTTGCTTTTCAGCCTTTTTTTAGTTTCAGTCATAAGAACAGGATACAAACCCTTTTTGGGAAAAGCTATGTTCCGGATTGCTGCCTATCATGGATTGTTAAGTTTGATCATCATAAGTTACGTCAACCCATTTTTCCACACCAACGTCTTGAAATGGCTTTTTTTGCTATCGGCCATTCTTTTGGTTTAAAATATGCCGGTTATGAATAAAAATTATCTGATCGCTGTTTTATTGATATTGTTTTTTTCAGTCTTTTATTTTTTTAACAGCAGGGCGAAAAATTCGGCCGAACTTTATGTCAGAGCGATCTTTGCCCCGAAAGAGGATTTTACGGTGGCTGTCCCCTATTGGGTGGCCAACACTATGAAAAAAGGTGACCGGGAGAAAACCGCATTCGGTCAAACCATCGCGGAAATTACCGATATAGAATCTTATGAAGGAGGCGGCCACGGCAAGCATTTGATCATGGAAATGAAAATAACTGCCCAAAAAGACAGAGAGGACAATTTAACTTATAAAAACCAGTCCCTGGTGCTTAATGAATGGCTGGATTTCAACTTCGGTAAAGTCAAGCAAAGAGGCTTTATCACTTATCTTGATTTTAAACCGCCGAAATTTCCGAAAAAAAAATTACTCATAACTTTGATAAAAAAAAGAGAATTGCCTTATATAGCCAATCAGCTTAAAACTGGTGATGTAATGGTTAATAATAAAGGAGAAGTGATGGCCAAGGTACTTGCAGTTAAAATCTCACCCGCAAAAAATCCTGCTGACATTTTAGAAAACCTATTGGATATTGAACTTACGGTTGAAATGTTAGTCAAAGAAATAAGCAGTCTTTTCTATTTCGGGGAAATATCTAAAGTTGCCGCGGGTGAAAAAAGAACTCTTTTTTTCAAAAATGTCACCCTTTGGGAGGCTGATATCACGTCGGTGGCACCAGCGACTTTATAATTTGGTCGTATTTTTTTTCTTCAGCCGGCCAATTGAATTTTTTAAAAAATAGAACGGCATGGCGGCTTAAACTTTTCCGTAAATTTTTATCCCGGTAAAGATCCAATACTTTCCGGTAAAATTCCTCCGAAGTGTTTTTTTCCAGAAAGCAGATCATTTTATCCGAAAAAGTTTTTTCAAGAAGTCCGGTTTTGGTAGCTACCACAGGAATCCCGCAGGCTAAGAATTCCGTCAGTTTAAGAGGCATGATTTTTTCGGTAAAAAGGTTTTTTTTAAGCAAAGTCAGTCCGATATCAGCCTTTATAATCTCTTTAGAAATGGCCTCCAGTGACAAGGGTTTTTTTATGACAACATACTTATTGATGCCAAGCTCATTAATCCTGTTCAGCAAGTGCCGGTAATAGTTGCCCTCATTTTCAATTTTCGGGATGATGATGAATTGAAGACCGGAAATTTTTTTTATCAATCGCGGCATAGCCTCCAAGGCGATTTCCAGGTTGAATCTTTCGTCAATCGTCCCCATATACATTAACCGGAAGCCGGACAATCGGCCGGAGCGTTTCTGATATTTGAATAATTTCTGGTCCGGAAAATTATTGATAACTTCAATTTTTTCCGAAGGCGCTGAATTTCTGCTAAGAAAGATTTTTTTGAATTCGCCATTGGCCGTAATTATTTTATCGGCAAAGGCAAAACACCATTTTTCCATAAACAGAACCAGCCGGACAAGCCGGTTTTTTCTCTTTAAGCAGTATTTAGTCATGAAAAGTTCCGGCATGGGATCATGCATATCAAGAATGATCCGGCTGCCGATAAGTTTCGGTATTAAAGCGGTAAAGACGAGAAAATCCGGCATGTTGTGGACGTGGACAAACGAATATCTGTGAAATAAAGAGCGCCAGGACAGAATAGTTAGGGCATATAAAAAGAAAAAGGCGTATTCCAGAAAATACCAGGGGAGATTGATTCTTCTTCTGCCCAAAGGGAACATTATCAGGCGGATATTTTTATCCGCAGGCTGATAATTTTCATGCAGGCAGATGATTTCGACCCGATGTTTTTTTTGCGCCAGACTTTCAGCATAGCGCCTGACCCGGGCATCGCGGGAATAAGGGGCATAAACCACCATAGCGACTCTCATGGAGGTATTATAGCCAATTTACGGTATCTTGCTATAGACGGGTTAGTCAGTCTATATTACAAACGTGGATTATCTCTATTTAAGATTTGCCGGATTCAATTTTCGGATTTATTTTTGCTACCACCAGGAGGAACCGGAAGCCACGAAACAAGTCAGGAATTTCCAGCGTCAGGTCACTAGGGTTTATAAAGGATTCATTGTAGAAAAGGCTCCAAGCGTCAACCAGGAAATCGAACTGCATTTCAGATTGCCTGTAATTTATCCGACAACCATCAATCTCAAAGGCTCATCGATGATTTTTTTTGAAGAAAAAGAAGATAAAGTTATCACCTCATCCCATTTGAGCCTTTACCAGTTTTCATTCCTGCTTTTAACACTGCTGCAAAGACTGTTATCTAAAAATAAGGGATTCATCCTGCACGCTTCAGCTTCAATCGTCAACGGCAAAGCATATCTTTTTCTGGCTCCATCAGGCGGCGGTAAAACAACTGTCATACGGCTCTTAAGCCGAAAATTCCCTCCGTTGGCCAATGACTCCGTGGTAATCAGGCAGGAAGAAAAAAAGTACTTTGTTTATCAGACTCCCTTATTAGAGGTTTTTAAACCTAAAATAAAAAACACCGTTAAAGCTTATCCATTGGGCAAACTATTTTTACTGCAAAAAGCCAAATACGCCAAAGTTACAGCTTTAAAAAAGACAAATGATCTTATCAGAACCGTATTCCCTCAAATCCGCAGTTCAAATAAGATCAGCAGGGAGCAATTGACTTTATTTTTAAAATTTATGGAAAATTATACTTTTTTCCAACTTAATTTTGAAAAAAATGAAAAAAAGATTGCAGAAATATTGGTTTAATAAAATTCAGGATTCTTTAATAACCACATTCGCCTGTATCGTTGCAAAAAGCATTGCTGGTGCTCAAACAACTTTGACAATATGAATTGGTAGTGCAATAACCGCATTGCGCCAAAACCTCCTCGGGGAAATAATCGAAAATACCGTATAGAAGGGTAAAATTAATTTTTTTTTCGTAAATTTGAGGCTTGTAATATTTTCGAAGATGAGTCATTTCTGTCCTTACTTATTCCAGTATCTGAATTTCGTTCGATTCCTTCAAAATGTCACTTTCAGGTAAAGTCTTACGTATGTATTGTTTTACCCGAACGCCGGGTTTAACGTCAGCAGGATCAATAATTTGTTTTTCCCCATTGGCGTTTATTCGGAAAAAAAGACTGTCAGCATTTTCCAGACTTCTAAAAAAATTGTTTAAATTTTCTCCATTTTCCAATGACGTTGAGATACCTACTGATACAAATTTTCGTCCTTTTTCTTCATTGATTTCAGCTTTAGTCAGATAACCATCTATTTCTTCGTTCAAAACATAAGAAATACCGGGTTTTATGGTTTTGCTGCGGAAATAGTCGACGATATCTCCTATTAGGACTTCATCCCCAACGGAGCTGATGCTTTTTTTAACCTCGGATTTATCCCGGCTGATAAGGGATTTAATGGGATTTACCAGGGTAAAGTAGTAAATGAGCTCAACTGCCGACAAAACAATAAGAATTCCCAAGGATATTTTCAGGATTTTCATAGAGTTCCTTTCAATCTTAAGAATAAAAGCAAATGCTGTTATTGTCAATCGAATCATTAGATATTATGCTAACGTCAGAAAAAATGAAAAAATGGAAAATAAATAATAACTTTATAATTCAAAAAATCGGAGGGAAATTGTCGGTTTTTGATGCGGAACGCTCCGTCATGTTCACTTTCAACCGGACGGCCGAAGAAATATTTAAAAAAATCAAGTCAGGCTGGACAGTTGAAAAAATAAACGGATATTTAAGCGGGAAATATAATGTGTCGGTAGAGACGTCAAAAAAAGATATTCAGGAACTGACTCAAGTTTTAAAAAAGAAAGGTATTTTGCGGTAAGTGAGCCTTAAAAGATTGACAGTTGCTTTATAAAGAACAAACATGACTGAATTGATGACCGAAGGGTAAAAAATGACGCTCAGTTTTTTGGCTAGGGGCTGCGGTGACAGGAAAAAGATATTAGTGAAGCGCTTTCTTCCGGCGGTAATCTGATCTGTCTCGCTTTCCATAAGTTTTCCCGATGTAATTTTTTTAATAAGCTTTATTTTATTCCCGGCCGGTTTTATTTTATTCAGAAAGCCCGAATGCAGCGATTGGGGATAATATTTTTCAAGCAGTAAAAATGAAGGATAGACAAAATTTTCCAGCCGGTATTCCAAAATAAGATTTACGAGTTCCTGCCAGTCACCTATCAGTTTTAGGGAAGCAGAGCGTATAAGGGCAAGACGGTAAAAACCGCTGAAACTGTGATGGAAGAAATGGAGTGCCAGATAGAGCAGTTGATGATTGGCTGACAGCAAATTAAATTTAATATTTTTATATATAAAAACTCGTTTCTGCTCCAAAAATAATTCAGTTAATAAATTAATTTGTTTTTGGGGATAGAGGGCGTCGAGGCCTGATATTTGGTTCATCAGAAAGACCGGTTCCAGGTGGATATCCAAGACAACCGGGAATGATGAGGTTTTTTTTATAAAAACTTTTTCGGTAGGTAATTTTTTTAAGAATTTAAAAATCGGAGAATATGAAGATTCCACAGGGTGAAAACCTATCTTTTCAAGGGCAACCAAAGCCGCCGGATAATCTTTCGGTGAAATTAAGAGGTCGCAGTCCGCATAAAGACGCATGGGCAGATTTTTCTGTAAAAATAAATAAACGGGCAGGCCTTTCAGAAAGACATAATCCAAATTTTGCCGATCAAAAACCCGGCTGATTTTGGCCAGTTCTTTCAAATAACTGCCTGCCTGAACCAGGTAGTAATCCTCCGCTCTCAGGAGTTGTCCGTTTCTGGTAAGATGGGTCAAGGCGGCATGAACATTTTGCGGGAGGATACGGCCGTCTGATTTTAAGTTATGATCTCCTTTAGTTATCAGATATTGTTTTGACTTATAAATAATACGGTGGACCATAAATTGCTTCTTTTTTTCAGCCATAATTAAATCGCCTTCTTTTACATTCTGAAAGGCAGTCTTTTTAATATGGAGGATATCGCCGGGCCGGATAATCGGCAGCATGCTGGAACCGTCAGCTTTAAGAGAGAAGCTCCTTTTCCTGATTAAATTTTTAAGAAGTCTGTATTGCATGAAAAGCAGCAGAATTTTAACATAAGAGCGTCATGGGATATATTTGGCCGGTAATTTTTTTATTGCCTGTAATTGAATCATTCAATAGACAGCTGGGTTTAGTGATTTTATTGGTAACCCCTTTTTTACTTTTCAGAAAAATAACTTTTGACAAAATTGATATTTCTTTTTTGTTGTTTATCGCCTGGCTTCTGATAGTCCTACCGTTTTCCTCGTCTTATTATTTTTCCCTGCTGGAGACAGGCAGGTACTTCGCTTATTTTCTGATTTTTGTATTGGTGCGTCATCTGCCGGAGGAAGAAAAAGCCTATTTTCAAAGCAAATGGCCTATTTTTCTTATTTTAAACAGCCTGGTTTTAATTACACTGTGGGGGATTTTTACGCTGATCCCCTCATTGCCGCAGCCTTCCGGCATGAATCTGTTTTATCCATCTTTCGGCCATAACCGGCTGGCGGCTTTACTGATAATGACCTTGCCGGTTTTAATTTTTAAAATGCCGCTGCCTTTTTTTGGTAAATATACCTTATGGTTGCTGCCCTTTCTGACCATCATGCTCTTTTTGACCAGAGGCCGGGGGGCCATTATTTCCCTTCTGTTAGGCTTGGGGTTGACCGTCATATGGCAAAAAAGAAAAGATCAATTCGGAAGATTTGTCAAAGTCTTTATACTTTTAGGGATTGCTTTTTTATTTTTAAGCCATTTCTATTCCCAGTACCTCTTCAACAAAGGAAAGCCGGGAGGATTCTATAAACCTATTTTTTTTGAGCAAAGATTTGAATTTTACCGGCAGGGGTTGTCGGCTGTTGCCGGTTCTCCAGTCACAGGCTATGGTTTGGATACTTTCAGATACCTCTCACAAATATTACAGTCCCGGCCTTTAAGCTGGTCATGGTACAGTCATAATCATTTTTTGGATATAGCCGTAGGAAGTGGTTTAATCGGCTTAGCATTATTTCTAATTTGGTTATTATTATCTTTTCGGGAGGTAATAGGAAACCGTACCATAAAAGCTGGAACTGTCTGTCTTTTATTAGCTTCCCTGATTCATAATCAGATGGATTATGATTGGCAGTACCTCTCTCTTTTATTTTATTTTATTTTTATTTTAGCCTTATATTTGCCGAGACAAAAAAGTGTTTTAAGTTTAAACAGCAGACCATTTTTGTTGATTTTAACTTTTTTTATATTAGTAGCTCTTTTTTTACCCTCAAGCGAAAAATTATTAAAAGGAACGGAGAATGCTTACGCAAAATTAAACCAAGCCCTTTTTTGGGATAAAGGCAACCGTATAATTTATCTCAAATTAGCGGATTGGCATCTGGAGAAAAACGATTATGAGCGTGTTCATTTCTATCTGCAGGAAGCCATAAAGATGAATCCGCAGGACAGCCGGAAGGAAATACGGGCTGATTACCTGCTTTATCTTAAACAGGCAGGAACGTCTTTTAGTCAGGGAAAGCGGCAGAAAGCATATGTTTATCTAAAAGCGGCCTTGGATAAATATCCCCTCTACCATCGCCATTTGGAAAGGGACATACCCTCTGATGTTGATTTTTATGAATATCTGGAAAACGCTGAGGCTAATGTTAATAAAATCAGTTTCTCGCCGGAAGAAATAAAAGCTCTTAAGCTTGAATAATTATTCTGTTGACTTTCGCTGAGTATAAATCTATTCTTTAATTATGTTCGCCAAGCGCGGATTTTTACCGGCTATTCTCATCTGTTTAATTTCGCTCTTAATTTCTTTGATTAAATTTGAGTTGAAGCTCACCCCTAAAGTCCTGGCACAATATCCGTCGATAACCGAAGAGCCGACACCAACGACTGAAATTTTTCCTGTTGTCACCTGTAAAGGAACAAGTACAGATAATATCAACTGTAATATTACCGGAGGAGTCAACAAGCTCTATATTTTGGGAGTAACTAACAGAAGTAACGTCAATGTCAGTCAAATTACCGGAGTCGCCGGCTTGACCTGGACTCAGCGTTTAAGGCAATGTGCGGCCAATAATGTGGCTTATCTGGAAATCTGGACAGCCTATGGTTCCCCTTCAGACGGAACCATTAATATCCGATTTAGTAATACATCAACAGCCATTGTCGGTACAGTTACCCGTTACAGCGGAGCCGATCCTGCCTCTCCGGTCGAGAACTGGACCAGCGCCAATACTAAAGGTATAGCCAGCACACAGTGTAATACCGGCAGCGGCAATTCCAATCCGGCTGTTCTTCCCGTTACTGCTTCAACCGCCAATTCTCTTATTTATGTGATGACCAATGCCAGAACGGATACGATAACTGCCGCTGATCCGGACTACGGTCAGCGAGCTTATGACACAGCCGGCAGCGGCACCAACACTTATATCCATGACCGCGTATTTCCTTCTTCCGGTGTAGACAATGTAAGCCATACTTTATCCGGAACTGCCGACTGGCTGATTGCCGGTATAGTCGTTAGACCGCAAGCGGTAACACCGACACCGACCAAAACTAAGATATACGGCTGGGTTTATGAAGAAACCAACAATGATGTTGATCGTTTAACCGCTGAAGCGGAAGGTTTGCTCGGTGGGATAGGCTTTAATCTTTACGGTCCGATTAATAATTCAACCACCTCACAGGTTACTCCTCTGACCGGATTACTCGGAAATTATCGTTTTTCTAATTTAAATGACGGAATTT
>MFJM01000067.1 GCA_001779205.1 Candidatus Gottesmanbacteria bacterium RIFCSPHIGHO2_02_FULL_39_14 | reverse complement strand
TTCCATTTATCTTTCATTTCTGCGGGCATTTCTTCGATCAGCCTTAACAAAAATTCATCGGATTCAGGAGGAATTTCAGGATATCTTTTCTGGATTTTTTCTTTAAAATTAAACAGAACTTCCGGATATTTTTCCGTTATAATTTTTGCTGCTTCCACTTCTCTTTGAATTCTTATTTCTTCTTCTATAAAATCTGCCGGTCTGGCAGCACCGGACCAAAATGAAGTTAAATCAATTGCCTGGTCTTCTTCGGCAGTGTTACCGGGAACAACAGCATAACAGCCGATCAGTTTGCGGAAATGAAATTTATCAATTTCTCCTTCGACTTTAAATGAATGGGGGTCAACTCCGTAATCAAATATAGCCAGGATTTTGCCTTGAGGAAGCTCTTCTTCAACAATTATATAGTCTTTTCTTTCTTTTTGGGGTTTATCCGGATCAAAATACCTTTCGATATATCTGTAGTAAGTTCTACCTCGCTGATCAACAAAATAAGGTTTTAAGTCTTCAATACCTGCAACACTGGTCCTGACTAGTTCTTTTTTTCCATTATCAAACTCTTTTTGTTCAAGATTATAACTTTTTTGATACATATCATAAAAATCAACGCCTGTTCTTTGTTTGAGCGGTTCAAGAGCCTTACTGAGCGGTTGAAGAAAAAGTTGTTGGTCCAGTTCTCTCTGTTTACCGTATGTTCCGGCCATAACTTCTCGTGAAGGTCCTATTATTGGTACTGATGGTGGGAATTGATGTTCGCGATCCATAAGTTTATTTTAGAAAGTTTAGTGAATATAAGCAATTTTAAAAAATTGCCTCTTGAAAAAGAAAGTTAATATTGATATACATCTATATGTTATTTATATTATTAACAGGACTTACGCAATTAGTCATTCTGGGGAGCGTCAGCGACTCCAGAATCACATCGGGATTCTGGACAAGCCTGCCAATCAAATAGTCCAGGTGAGGCCGTAATTTAGGGAAAACAACCCCTTTTTGTCCAGGGAGTAAATCTATATAATAAAAAATATGGATAAACTTCCCAAAATCTTCATTGACGGCGGAGAGGCGGAGGAGACGAGAGCGGCATCTGAGGCGATGATGAAACATTTCGGCAGACCTTTGGACGGGCAGACGACTAATCCGACGCTTATTGCCAAGAATCTGGCTGCCCGGGTGAAGGGAAAAATCAGCCAGGAGGAGGCTCTTGAGGAATATAAACGGATTGTCCAAGAGATGAGCGAGATTATTCCGCAGGGCTCAATTTCCATTCAGGTTTTTGCAGATAGGGAAACTCCGGCTGAAGAGATGCTAATGCAGGCACGGGTGCGAATAAAGTGGATTGACAATGCCTCAATAAAATTTCCCGCCACTTTCGAAGGATTAAAGGCAGCTGAGGTTGCCTGTAATGAGATGCCTGTTAATATCACCTTAGTTTTTTCCCAGGAACAGGCGGCGGCAGTTTATGAAGTTTCTAGGAAAGCTAAATATCCTATATTTATTTCTCCATTCGTTGGCAGAATGGACGATAGGGGAGAGAATGGCATGGATGTAGTCAAAAATATTATAAAAATGTACAAAAATAGAGATGGTCATGTGGACGTTCTTACCGCTTCAGTCCGAAATATTGAACATATTTTATATGCAATTTATTTAAACAGCAATATTATTACCATACCATATAATGTTTTTATACTATGGGCTAATAATAATTTTCCACAACCGGAAGTAAATTATGTCTATCAAGCAGGAAATTTAAAAGAAATTCCTTTCCAGGAAAAGGTATTATTGGGACGGAACTGGCTTGGTTATGATTTAAACCATGAACTGACAGAGGCAGGAGTTAAACGGTTTTTTGACGACTGGACTAGATTGTTTTTATAATGAATTTATGGAAGAGATTGATGAAAATCTGGAATTTCTGACAGACCTGGTTAATCTACCGGAAGCCTATTACGGATTTATCTATCATTACTACCGGGCTGAGGTCTATCGCGAAACTAATTGGCGAAACCGGCTGGATACGACAACAAATTGGTCAATTGTAGTTACCGGCGCCATTGTTTCTTTTTCTTTTACCAATTCAGCTACCCCGCATTCGGTGATTCTGGTTAATTATCTGCTGGTGTGGTTTTTTCTATATATTGAAGCCAGGCGTTTCCGCTATTACTGGTTGTTGCGGGAGAGGACGAGGATTATTGAAAAGCAACTTTTAACACAGATATTTTTAGGTAAATCGGGGAAACTGGATGCCAATAAATGGAAAGAAAAATTGGCTAAAAGCTTCCAAAATCTTTCTGTTCCCATGTCCAGGATGGAATCAATAGCCTGGAGATTTCGCAGAAATTATTTCTTTCTTTTTCCCTTGATTTTTATTTCCTGGATGGCTAAAGTACAGTTAAATCCCAATCCGGCACAAACTTTAGCGGAATTTTTAAACAATGCCCGAGTCTGGTTTATCCCGGGGTACCTGATTTTTGTGATTTTTCTGGCATCGATATTAACATCTATTTTTGCCGCCCTTTATATTCCCCAACAGACCAGGCATTCCGATTTACCCTAAAAAAAGAAAAGCAGCGGTTATTCTTTAAGTAAGAGGATTTCAAATAAGGTGAAAATTCCCAGAGTGTTGCCGATAAATATTAACCAGATTATTTTATCCGTTAAGTTTTGATAGTCTACCTGGTCATTGGCTGTCATAAATATTTGACAAAGACCAGGGTTTTAAGGTAAATTTTATCTGCAACACAAAAAAGCCACTAATCCTGGTCTATTGTCGTTGCCAAGCCGGAACGAGTTTACCCAACGAGTTTCCGGCTTGTAATTTTATACTTCTTAGGATATTTTAAGGGGAATATAATCTGCAGGCCAATGCATCACCGTGATGCATTGATGTTTACTGATGATTCTTCATGTCTTCCTCAATCAGTTTCCGGAGATAGACACTTTTAGGAACTTTTTCGCGTCTTGCGACTTTTTCCAGGAAAGAAGCGATTTTGGAGGTAATAAAGAAAGTAAATCTGGTATCATTGGTTCCTTGGACATAATTGATAAAGTCGTCGATAATTTCAGATAATGTATAAGTGGTGTACTTTTCACAGATTAGTTTTTCCTCAGCATGATGAGCTAAAAGGGAGGGAGGATCCCCAATTGAATAGAGGATAAGGATCGGTTTAAGCAAATGCAGAGCCAGCGAGATTTCATAGCCGACAGAAATTGAGGGAAAAGATGTTTCAGCCACCACGAAATCACTGCCGCTAATCCAATTTTCCAGCTGTTTATGGAATTTGAGGCGCATTTCCTTCTTTTCCATCCGGATTTCAGATTCAGTTGAACTGATAATATGATCTGAAATTACCTGGCAATCTTTTTCTTTTAAGTGGTCAATTATTTTTAAGTAATTATGAAGATAATGTTTTTTACCGATAATAGAAGCAGTGAAATAGACTTTCATCATAGGCTGTTTTATTTTAACACTTCCGGAAGATGAAAGCGATCATCCAGAATTTGACAGAATACTCGAGAAAGCCAGAAGAGACGGGAATCTGTCCTGTCGTGAACTCTACAAACATGAATAAGATAGAATCTGCCGGGAGGAAGTAATAGTCTATTTATACAGATTGCTGTGACTGTCTATAGTAACAAAAAGAGCAGTATTGTTAATCTTTTTATAGATCGCCCGCAAATCACCTGTAACGTTTATGCTTCTGTAACCCAGATATTTTCCTTTTAATGGATGGTTATTTAATATAGGATTGAATTCGTCCAGAAAAAACAGTCTTAATCTTTTTTCCAATTTCTCTTTTTGGGTTGGGGATAATTGTTTATAGTCCTTGAGGAAAATCTTGTGGTAGACAATATTCATTGAGAATGAAGATATTCAATAGCCTTATCAATATCATCAAATTTTGGAGAAAGATTTTTTTTATTATTAATATCTTTTTCTACCCTTCCCAGCAATTGTTCCAGTTCCGGTGTCATCCTAGGGATATCTGAAAAAATAACTTGGCGTGTTCTTATTAAATTTCTCAAGGAGGCATTTATCACGTGAGATAGTGACAACCCCAATTCAGCTGCCACTTTCTGGGCATTCTCTTTAACTTCCTTATCAGTCCTGATATGGATTACAGTTTTCATTATAACTAAAGTATATACATTAGTTACATCGCTGTCAATACATGTTTTGCAATCTTAAATATTTCTTACACAAATCCCGAGAAATTTATATTTTATTGTTTAAAAATTATCTTAACCTCAATCCCGGATAATCCCAATACTCCCCGAATAAAGTCTATGAATCGGAAAATTGTCAGTTTTTTAATAATTTTGTGTTTCATTATTCTGTTTGCAACTCATGGAGTTCCTGTAATTGCCGCTGATGTCAGAGATAATCAGATTAGGGATGGTCAAATCAGGAATAATGATATCAGGAACACGGAAGACATACCTCAGATTCACAGGGAAAACAGGGAAGTTGTGACGATACAGGAGAATCAATCAATTGCCCAAACAGTATCGGATCCCCGGGAAAATGAAAACAGGCCAACGGAGGCTTCCGGTCAAGTGAAAAAGGGAGTTATTACTGAAAGTGATATACGGACAGGAGGGCAGAATGAGACCGAAAGCCAGACGGTAAACACAGAAACAAACAAAAGTCCAGTGCAGGAACAAACACAGCCGAATAATAACAGCCAGAATGGAAATACCGAGAGTAATACAATAACATACGTTTATTATTACTATGTATATCCCGAAGAAAGCGGAAAGGGGAGTGCATTAAGCAGTTTTGATCAGAACAAGGCAACTGAAGAACGTAATGCGGAAGAAGACTTCCCGGTAAAAACAGAGAAAGATAAAGATAAACCGAAATCCTGGTGGTGGGCAGCAATTTTGTTACCAGCTGGAGCAGTTATTTTTTTAAGAAGATATTATAAACGGATTATAATTTGGAAATTTAGGTGAAAAAATAAAGCGATCTGTTGTTGATGTTGTTTGGAGAGTTGCCTTGCGGGCGAAGAAAAGGCGCAAAGGAAATGCGGTTTTAAGATTTAACCTATAGCATTTTAACATACGGCTGCAAGGCGAAAAAAGTTCATAAAAAGCTACTGAAAACATATAGATTTATGTCTATTTGAATTTACTTTTTAAAAAGTGTAAGATCACTTCCGCTTAGTTTTATATATAAAGTTACCTTTTGATATCTTCTGCCTGCTGCTTCCTGCCGAAATTTATAAAAAACTTCTTTTAGAACATACTGCCGGGAGGGGGTGATTAAGTTGAGAAAAATAATTACAGGAATTTTGGGATCAGCTGTAGTAGTTTCTTTGGTAGCCGGAATGGCTATAGCCCAATTTTCTTCAAGTGCTACCATGACTAACGTTTCCTTCGCCACCGGCAATGCCGATTTACGTATTTGGGACAATACAACTTACGCATCGACTTGGGATTCCGGAATAAATTTGACCGACATGTATCCGGGATATGAAGCTCCGCCGGTTAATATGTGGTTGAAGAATAACAGCTCGGCTCCTATTGCCTTGAATTTATCAATGGCACTTACCGATGGAGGAGCCAATTGGGGAAATACTTTGAAAGATAATGTTGAAGCTTATGTTGCTAATGCAACTGATACAGCTAATACGGGCTGGAAGACATTGTCCGACTGGAATACTAATCCAGCAAGTTTGCCGGATGGAGCATTGGGTCAGGGCAACGAAAGAATGTACAAAGTCTATTTCCGTTTATCGCCTTTGGCTGACAATGATGAAGCCGATTCAACACTTCCGGGTGTTGAGTTTACTTTAACAGGAGTTCAGTCGTAAGGAGAAATTGGTTTTTAAGTTTTTACCGACGGCACAATTTTTCATAAAAATGTGCCGCCGGATAAGGACTTAAGATGTATAAGCGCCTTAATTTAAGGGATAATAATTCTTTCAGAAAGAAATTAGCTCGTTTATGGCGGGTATTGGAATGGATCATTGCCATTATTCTTTTAGCGGGAATATTTGGCGGATTTGCCGCATATTTGCCAACAAAAAAATACTTTTCCCTTTATATTGTATCTTCAGGCTCCATGAAGCAGTCCATTCCGGCCGGGTCGGTAGCTGTGAGCGTTGCCTATAGGGCGGATAAAGTAAAGCCCGGTTCAATTATTGCCTTCAGGTCGCCTGTTGATGCTACTAAAACAATTATCCACCGCATTTCCGGGGAGAAAAAATCATCTAATCGGATATTTTATACCAAAGGGGATAACAACAGCGCGGAAGATTTATGGGAAGTTAATGAATCGCAGGTTTTGGGGAGGGTAATTTTGGCAATACCACTTCTTGGTCAGGTGAGTGTTTTTATGAGAACAACTTTTGGGTTTAGCATTTTGGTAGTTTTTCCGGCTTTAATTTTACTGTTATCCAATATTCGACTGGTCAGGCGGGGAATTAAGGAAGAAATTGAGAGAAGAGCCAGAAATCTTGTAACGAGAAAAAGTCCCGGAATATTATTGATTTTTATATTTTCAGCTTTCTCGGGAGGGCTTTTGGCAATTTCAGGCTACAAACTGGCAAAAGCAATATTTTCCTCTTTTACTTCATTTGCCGGTATTTCTTTTGCCACCAAAGATTATGCTCCTCCGCCCTCTCCGGTTTTGCTTGCCCCGGCTAATAATTCCTACCGCAATACTTCCGGGATGGTGATGGACTGGACGGATGTTTCTGATTTTGAAAACATGAGTCCGCCTGTCTATTACATTTATCAAAGTGCCAGAAACAGCGGCTTTTCACCTCTGGCTTATTCATCGGGAAATTTGTCGGTTTCACAGATTCCGGCTCCGGGAACACCGGACGGAATATACTGGTGGAGGGTAAAGGCCTGTGATTCTCTAGAAAACTGCAGCGACTGGAGCAGTGTGTTTAAGATAACAGTTGATTCTACACCGCCAACAGTGCCGTCTTGGTTAACACCAGCTGACAATTCTTATACCAACCAGTCACAAAATATACTTTTGGACTGGAGTGATGCAACAGATACTAACCTGGCAGGCTATGAGTATGAAAACACAGGGCCGGGAGGAACCTGGAAAAGCATTGATTACTGCGGATTGTTAACAACTTCCCAGATTCCCAATTCCCAGATCGGTCCGGGAGGAAGTTGTATTAACGCTCCGGCAGCCACTTTAAGCGTTGACGGGGAATACTTCCGGAAAGTGCGTTCTACGGATCTGGCCGGCAATAAAAGCGCCTGGAGTGCAACTTATAAACTGACCAGGGATACGCTAGTTCCATCTTCGACTTTATCTTCACCGGAGGGCGGAGTGGAATATATAGGAGTTCCGCTTGCTGTCAACGGAACTTCAACAGATAACTATTCAATTGACAGTGTCTCTCTTTATTATTCAGCATATACTACTTCGTGTTCATCCGCATACTCATTTATTACCACAGTGGATAATCCGCTTAATGATACTCCGTACAACTTCAACTATTCCTGGACACCGGCAGAGTCCGGCAGTTACTGTCTTAAAGCCAGGGCTACGGATCTGGCCGGCAATACAGAGGCCAGTCCGGTTATTGAAAATCTCAAGTTTTATCAGATCCCCACACTTTTAGCCGGACGCAGCGGGGACAATCACCAGCTGGATATTAATATAACCGGTATTTCCGGTTATCAGTCATACACCTACCGGGTGACTTACAGGCACGGGGGAATAGAAGAAGGATATTCCGGTAGTGTCAGCCTGAATGGTGAGGATGCCAGCTCCAGAAGCTTTGTTTTGGGCAGCTGTTCGGCAAACGATTGCACTTACTATGAAGATGTTTCCTTCTTGTCGGTAAATATTGATGTTTATACCTCGGGGGGCAGTGTCTACCATCTTGGTAAATCGCTATGAAGAGAGGTATTATCTTTCTGATAATATTTACCGTAGGATTTTTATGGTTGCCGGGGAAAGCCGAGGGAGCAGATGTTGAAGTGACTTGCGATTCATCCTACTGCATGCCTGCCAACCTGCCTTCATTTTTTGAAGGTGAAGGGGTCTGGTATCCGGGAAAAAGTGTCATTAAAACCATGAAAATTACCAATAACTCCGTATCCGAACAAACCTTAATAATTGAAGACCGCAATCACCAGGTGACCAATGAGCTTGATAAGGCAATTAATTTTGGCGTCAAGGAACAGGGGGGAAGCTCACTTTGGTCAGGGACGATGGATGATTTTTTTAATGCCAATGAGGTAGTTTTATCCAATATTGGCGCTAATTCATTTAAAGAATACGAATTGAAATTTTCCCTGGATCAATCAGTTGGAAGTAATTATATGGACAGCAGTCTGTCATTTGATTTTGTTTTGGGATACCAGGCTCCTGCTCCGACAGCCACCGGAGCACCGGAGCCAAGCAGCAGTCCGACTCCGACCGCCACTCCTGCTCCGGGTACGGGAGCAGCAACCAGCAGATTTGTCATCCGCAATGTGATCAACAGGCAAAGGATTATCGTAACCCTCCCGCCGGTTTTGGGAGTTGAAGTCAGAGACGGATCAGGTTCACTGCCACGCGGAGGGGATTTCTGGAGTCTTATCCAGGGAGCATCATGTCGGGTATGGCCTTATTGGTACTTACTTTTTGCCCTGCAATTATTATTGTCGATGATTTTGGCTATCAGACTGAGGTTGACACAGTTGAAAATGACAGTATCAGGGATCGGGGCGACCGGCATAATTATTTACCTCTTATCGCAAAGCTTCAGCTGTTTTCCACCGATGCTGGCTTTCTGGATCATTCTTATAGTGATAAGTCTTTCCTTCTTTTATCTGAAATTCCGCTACAGAACAGTTTGAAATACCGTCTTGTTTTCAGTCCGTTATTACAATAAAATCTAATTTTTATTATGTTTATTCTTCAGGGAAAAGAAAATCTCAATTTAAGACACACTCCCGAACAGTTGGGTATAAAAGTGCCGGTAGGACCGGTAATTGTTAAGGCAACTTTTCCCGGTAATTCAGCAATTTTACCTATAATTGATGCTAGTTATAATCTACATGGCCAATGGTTAACAACGCCTGATCAGTTTGATGGAGGAACCTTGCATAAAATTATTGGACCAGATGGTAAAGCTTCATATTTAGGGATTTTAATAGAGGATGGTGGATTGAAGCTATTTAAAGGAAATAATGGAGAACTGGAGGTTACCAGACATAATGATGTTTCTATTAAAAATCTTTCTAAAGATGTAACTGCCTATTTAATATCGAGGCAAGGGAAGCAGCATACTCTTGTTACCAGATTATTAGGACCAGCGACTTATATTGAATATCATATTATATTAAAGATGACTACAGATAACTGGGAGAATAATTTAAACTGGATAAATCCTAACAGATTAATAAGCGGATCAGATAATATTAAATTCGGAGGGGTGAGAAGATTTATGTCTACCAATTGGACTAACCACGGCATACCATTCGATGGTACCTGATTGATTATTGTGATATGATTTATTTTTAAGGTTATATTAGACAGATTATGTTTTGGGTGATTGTTTTTATCAGCGGCATCATTACTTTTACTACCATTCTGGCTTTCCATGAGAGACTGGCCTATTTAGCCTTGAGAGTCGGTCGCTATAAGATTCACCATAGTGTTTTTGGGCTTATTCTGGTTATCGCAGGCAGGTTAATAACCGATACATTTACCAATATACTGACCGCTTCAGGATTGGGAATGTATCTGTCTCATGTTATTGAGGAGATGTATTTGAATAAATTAAACTTACTCAAGGCAATTTTTACCTTTATCACCCCGCATAATCATGATAGGTGATAAGCTATAGCATTGTAAGAGAATTATGAGTGAAATCGGCGGTCAATCTAAAGCAGCCAGTTTTTTTGGCCTCAAGTTATTTAAGCATTAAGGGAGGAGTAGGGATTAATATGGCGGCTCTTTTGTCCGAACTTGCAGTTTTTTATATCGGAGTTCAGAATCAGGATCTGGCGATGACTCAAGCTGCTACTTTTGCAGCGATTCCTACAATCGGCAGATAGCACTGATCAGGTTTTGGAGTATATAAAGAGAGTTTTTAGAAAATATCTGACTGAAGAGGAAATTGAAAAGATATATCTTTCGGTTATCAATAACGAGTACGGTTTGACTAGCAATAAAATCGTGGAGCAATTAAATCAAAGTGTTTAAGCTGATAGCTCCTTGCAATTCCGGCGGATGTAAAAAAATACTGTTAAATTTGTCAACAAGTTCTTCAGGTGACCTTAAACCCGCTTCCACCAGATATAAAGAGGAATCCAAGGCACCAAAAGCAATGGTTAACAATTCGTAATACTGTTGAGAAGGTAAGGGTAGCGGTGTTTTTACCAATTTGCCCATAAAGTCGAATAATTGACTGTTTACGTAATAACTGCTTAATTGGCCGACAGTTAATTCCCTTTGCCAGGCAAAACGGGAGATACAGTTATTAATTCCATATCCGGAAGTTTCTTCAGGAATATCATCTCCATCATAGCCGGCATAAACCCAATAAGCTAAAGCCTCGGCTGTAGCCCGATGCATGCCGTAATAATAGATATCATAATCTTTACTATCAATAACGCTTGCGAAGCCGTAAGTATAAATGAGGTCAGTCTCCGAGAAATACTGGGGATAAATAGACTCGGGATGAAAAAAGCCATCACTCTGTATAGGTTTTGGAATAAGACCCATAATCCAGGAAAGCGCATCTACTCCGGTAGCATTTTCCCAGCCATTTATGAAAATATGCTGGATAATTTTCTTATCATCAGTCAACTCTAATTTCCAGGGAGCGTATAAATTATCTTTTAATATGGGTCCTTTTATATCAGTAAAATTTATGACTTTACCGGTTAATAAAGTTTTGAGGTCTTCTTTAGAAATTTCAGGAATCATTTTTTGAATACCCGGGTATGTTTCTTCAATAATAAAAGATAGTCCATTAATCATTTTTTCCTGGAAAGTAGGATTGTCCAGTTCACCAGCATGCTCTTCAACAATCTCCAAGAACGGACGGTCAAGTAAAGCCTTGTATATATCGGGAGTAAGCGTAATTTCCGGTATTGGAGCGGGTAGATCTGTTGGGAGTATTATGGGAGAAGGAAGTAATACCGGTTGTTTAATAACGGTATCCCAAACGCTGCAGCCGGCAAGAGTAAGAACTAAACCGGCACGGCCTAATTTTTCATAGAGGCTAATCATGGGGGTATATTATATCTAAGTTCATCATCTATTGATACTTTTGGTTAGTTAGGTAATACTAGTATCATGGCCAAGTTTGTACCGGATATAAAGACCCAGAGATGGATAGTTATTTCACAAATGAGGAGCGGACGTCCGGATGACTTGAGAGTTCCGGGAGAGGCTAGTAAATGTCCATTCTGTTACGGAAACGAGAAGATGACTCCGCCGGAGATTACCAGGGTAGGAGATGGGGAGCGCGACCAGCCGGGATGGAAGATTAGGGTGGTTCCCAATAAATTTCCCATTACCGACACCCATGAAGTGATCATTCATAGCCCTGATCATGAGAAGGATATTGAAGACTTCGAGGTTAATCAGGTCCAGCATTTATTGACCATTTACCGGGAGCGTTTCCTGACTTATCAAACTTTAGGCCAGGTGATGATTTTCTCCAATCACGGTGAACATGCCGGAGCTTCCCTGCGCCATCCTCATTCACAACTGGTGTTGATTCCCAAACAGATAAATTTAGACGCACTAGTCCGCGAACCGATTCAAAATGTGATTGCTGATAATGATTTTTTCGTCACTTACTGTCCTGATTTTTCACAGTGGCCTTATGAAGTCTGGATTGCGCCGAAAAAAGAAGGGACGGTTTTTGGAGATATTACGGATGAGGAGGTTAAGGACTTGGCTTTAATTCTTCAAAGCACCTTAAAAAGATTAAAAATAAAATATGCTTATCCGACCATAAAAAATATCAATACTACCGGAGTATTTGCCTATAATTTTTATATAAGTCACGCCAAAAATTGGTTTATCAGAATTATTCCCCGTCTTGTCCACAGAGCCGGATTTGAATTGGGAACAGGGCTTTCAGTTAATACCGTAGATCCTTCAATTGCCTCCCAGGAACTTAAAAGTATTGAGGTATAAATTACACCTGACTTTTTTGCTGGAGGCCTAATAGCCAGAGAACGGCTTCCTTCTTGTAGCGGCGGTCGCCCCGACTGTTAATCCTGATAGCCGGCAGTTTGCCGCGCTTACCCCATCTTTTGATGGTCAGGGGAGAAACCCGCAGGATTTTGGCAACTTCGCGGACAGTCAGAAGTTCCGGCCAATCATCACCTAAAGCCATACGATACTCCTTTAATTCCGAACTGTCTGTTTGCAGTAAGTTACGGACAAACTTTAATAACAAACGGACAGGGAATTAGGATCAATCCACATGGGATCAATTTATTACTTAATGTAACATATGACTTTTAAGATTGTCAATAGACATCAAATGAGAGCAGCGAGTAATATATAGAACGATATACTTATTTGAGTTCAACCGTTGCACCCGCAGCTGTTAGTTTGGTTTTGGCTTCCTCGGCGGTTTTTTTGTTGACTCCGGTCATAACTTCTTTGGGAGCCGATTCGACCAGTGTTTTAGCTTCCTGAAGCCCAAGAGTCGAAACCAGTTCACGGACCGCCTTAATAACGGAAATTTTATTACCGCCAGCATTTGACAGGACTACGTTGAAAGTAGTTTGTTCCGGAGCTGCCTCGCCGGCTGGGGCGGTGGCAGGGCCGGTTGGAGCAGACGGAGCTACAACCGGAGTGCCGGTGACGCCGAATTTTTCTTCGAGAGCTTTGACCAGATCCGCCAGGTCCATAACCGACATCTCCTCTACCGCTTTTAGAATATCTTCTTTTGTTAATTTTGCCATTTATTAATCACCGCCTTTCGTAAATTGTCATTCTGACCCCGCTTAGCGGGAGAAGAATCTCTCAATTTATTTGAGTTTCTCGCATTCGCGAGAGATCCTTCACCCCGATAGA
>MFJM01000066.1:16250-22259 GCA_001779205.1 Candidatus Gottesmanbacteria bacterium RIFCSPHIGHO2_02_FULL_39_14 | reverse complement strand
GTTAGTTTAATCTACAACTTATGAAAGAGTTTATCAATAAATCAAAATGTATCAGCGAAGGTGAATTTTTCCCCTTTCTATTTCAAAATTGCAGGCCTGGAGTGAATCGAACACTCATTAGCGGTTTTGGAGACCGCCGTCCTACCATTGAACGACAGGCCTAAAAGACAACCTATTATAGCAAAAATCGGGAGAGTTAGGCTACGGAGTGGGTATTCGTGTCGGATAAGTAAAGCCCGATGGCGAGAGTGATGAGGGATAAGGTGAGCGTAGCGGGTTAAAGACAACGAAAAATATAACTATTCCGAATAAAAGAATGACCGTAAGTAAGGCAATAATGGCCGGAAGCATCATCAATAATTTAGATTTTTTAGCAGGTTGTGGGTAAGCTTTGCCGTAAACTGATTTGGCGTTTCTATAAAGGAGAATATTATAAATAACGGCAAAAGAAGAGATTGTTATGCTTTGAAAAGTCATGATGATGAAGTTTTTCAAAACGTGCGTAAAGGGGAGCGGTTGAACGTTTTGAGTTTGGGACGCTGATGCAGTTAGCGACGAGAAAAATACTTCAGGATTGGAGAACAAAGTAATAAGCTTTGGTATATTACTGATAAGACTAATAAATAAAGAAAATAGCAAAGAAATTACGCTAATTACAAAGATTCTTCCGGTGACTTCCCAAAATCTTTCCTTCACCAGCTCTTTGCTTACGAAAAGCGCATTAATGCCTTTAATGTTTTCCAAAATCAAAAGATAGGCGGAAAAGGAAAACCAGATTAAAAAAATTAAACCGGGAACAAAGAAAAAGATAAATCCTCCCATAAATATCAGAATTTCGAGAGATAGCAGCCACCAGTAGGGAAAGATAAGCGAGAGGGAACTTTTAAAGAGATTTTTAATGTCTGTTTTCTCATTTTCTGAGGCCAGATACAAAATTAAGGCAATTGTTTCCAGGCTTAGGATAAATGATGAATATATTATATAAATTATGATGATAATGGCGATAGAGATAGATGGATGTGTGAAAAAAGACTTAGATAAGGTTGAAATGGGCTGATATAAAATTACAGGAAGATAAAGAAGTTTAAAGAAAATTAATAATTTTATGAGTGTTTTCCATTTCTTTTTATAGATTTGCCAGGAAGTGTTTAAAAGAAGAGTCGGGGAAACTAAATGATTGATTTGGGAGGTACTAGAATTTTCCGGAGTGATCATAGGAATAAAGATATTGGTTTTAATTCACTATAACACAGTTTTGAGGAAGGAGTAATTACTCTATGAACTTAAAAGAGGCGAGGGCATCGTTAAAGGCTTGGCCGTAGCCGGCAATGATGATTTCGTGATTTAAGTTAGGGTGTTTAACGATGACTTCATCCCTGGGCGAACCGTCTTTACTTGAAGCGTCATGGTAAAGTTTGGCAGGCACTCCGTCAAGAACGATATCTTCGATTTTTTCGGGAGGCAGGGGAGGAGCGGGAATTTCTTGCTGGCAGGTACTGACGATGGTTTGGTCTGGATTGTCAGGATCGGTGATAATAGTTGATTTATAGTTTTCCGTTTTTTGTTCGAGATAACTGCCTATATAGGAAATAGTAAAACCGCAGGACCGGTCGGTATAGGTGGAAGTTTCGGATTTTACAGCTAAGGGAGTTAATGAAACCGTCGGTTTAAGAGGGGGAATAGTTGTCGGTTGGATAAAGGGAGTAGGAGTAGGAGCAAATTGGGCCAGATATTGGGAGGTGGCCAGTTTTTTACCGATATTAATACCGAGTAAAAGCGTTGCCAGGAGAGCCAGAAGGATGAGAAAAAGGGCAGTATTTTTAGGCATTTTTAGTCTAACTTTTCCGTTTCTTTGTGCTCGGTATGTTTACGGCAAGTTTTGCAGTATTTTTTCAGAACCAGTTTTTCCTTATTTTCCAGTTTGTTTTTGGAGGTAATGTAGTTTTGGCTCTTGCATGTTTGACAGATGAGGGCAAGCAGCACTCTTTGTTCCTTTTTAGCCATATGGGTGATTATATATTAGCTTCCGATAGGAAACAATAGTCATGAAGTTAATTTAGCGGGGTAGTGATATCGAGTCTTTGGGGAACAGGATTAATTTGTGTTTCAATGATTCTTAAAGCCGGAATTTCCGGCCTGTATGCTCCTTCTCTTGATGCAAATATAGATCTGGATGGAGTTATGTTGTTTAAGTTAAGGCTTTTTGATTCAAGAGTTGTAGGGATATTATCATGCGGAAAATCATTATTGTAGATAACCGCTTTAGCAAAAGCGATTAATTGTTCGTCGCTAGGTAAAAATTTTTTATCTCCTTTTAGAAGCGCATCATGTGTTTGTTGGTTAATAACTACGGCAGATCTGGTAAATTTTCCCTCTATGTCGACCGGAAATAACGACAGGTAATTGTCGAGAACGATATAGTTTTCTACCTGATCGATGATGATGAGGTTAGATTCTTCCAAAATGTCCAGAAATAGTTGAGCCAGGCGGGAAGATTCAGGATCTTTAAAATGTTCAGCATCGTATATTTCCTGTAAATGATCCTTAAGCGACCGTCGCACTAATTTTTTGGTTTCACCGGTGGGTCTATTTTCCTTTCCCTGATCCATATTTATAAATAATAGCAGTTTGACAGCCTGTCAGGCAACTTGTTATGATCCTTCGGGCAAATAGAGCCACTTGCGGCTCTAAAATTTTGCATTTTTATATAAGCTCTTTGACAATTTGCACTCTATTTGACAACTAAATAAGTTGAGGTATCGGGGAAAGAGGGAAGAAATATTTTGCATAATTCTTTCCTGTCTTCCCGATACCTCGAATAGCCCGAAAAACGGGCAATACCTCTTTTCTAAATATTTTTTTACGTGCAATTATCGCCGGCAGTTGCCGGTTTAATCTTTCGCATCCACACGGATTCATTATCAAAGACCCCTGGGCAAGGTCAGAATGATGCGAGAGACATCAAAATGAAAGGAGGTGAATACGATGTTAATAGGCTACTTAATTTGGATTTTGTGGATTTTCGTTGGTTTATTTCTGGCGATATCCGGATGGATTCAAAGCACGGATTACCAGATTATTCCGGCGATTTTTCGGATTCTTGAGTTCAAGAGTCCTGACGATGCCATGATAGGCATAATTGTAGGAATAATTATGTTTATCATTGGCATAGTAGTAATCGGATCCACAATTTACAATAGCCGAGTCCGTTAGCTCAACCGGACTGGCCCGGTCCGGAATTTGTTTCGGATTGTCAGGAACTCTATAGAAAGGAGATCTGGAGATGATAGTAGTTTTAAACCTCTTCCTGGTCCTATTTTTCTTTTTAGGACTGGTCGGCCTTTATCAGGGCGCCGCCTTTTTCTTCGGATTCGAAGAATTGGGTCAGTTCTGGCCGACTATTCAAGACAGCGAGCAAGCAATGATGAACATCCTGGTAGGGGTAATGTTAGTGGTATTAGCCTTAGGCGGATGGATCATCCAACTGTTGCCTGGGAAGAAGAATGAATAACAAACCGAGCTGGTCCCGGCTCGGACTCAGATTCTTCAAAAGAAGGAGTAAAAGAAATGAGAAAAATTGTTTTCGGATTAGGGATATTGTTAATAATCCTTGGTGGAATGTTTTTATTCGGCCAAGGAATTCTTCCCGCGATCGGAATATTTCTGGTCGCACTAGGAGCAGGAAGCCTTGTAGGTCTTCTTCTCAAAGACTGAAGCCGGAATAGAAGGAGAAAAATAGAAATGGAGCTACGATTTCGGATTATATTTGGATTAGGATTGTTGGGCACAGCTGGAGTTATTGCCGGACTGATGTTCAGTTCCCTTGAACTATCTTTGGGAGGTTTTGGTTTACTGCTAATTGCAGCTGGATTAGCATTTACTTCCGGTATAAGGAGGAAAAAATAAGATAAATAAAAAATGAGACTCATAACTTGAACAACATAACTTAACTCCCACACATCCTGCCTCTTTTTAGCAAAATTGACTGCCTCGTGAGGGGTGGTTGTTTTTCTCCGCGGGAGCGGTAGGTTGTCTTAATAGAGGCAGGATGTGTGTGGTATTTTTTAAGGGACGGATAATAATCTGTTTCTTAAATTGATCCCACACGCATCTTATTTAATTGTCAGCCCCGATAATATCGGGGTAAAAGGAAAAATAATCCCCTCCGGTCTATTTGCAGATTGCGAGGGGATTTTTTATGGGGTGGCGGCTCCCAATTCAAGGATCATTTCGGGAGTCCTGACCAGGGGAGTAAGGGAAGCGGGAGGAACAGATCCTTCTGATGGAGCGACATAGAAATGGTAGCGGGTAACGGGAACTTCAGGTGTTACTGATAGAGGAATTTTACTGTCTACTTCGGTTTGGGGGACGGGACCGATAAACAGATGTCCGGAATCTACTCTTGAGGAAGCAGTTTTCAGTTCGAAAGCTAATTTGGATATTTCGGCAGAGGTAAGATCTAACTGTTTGCCTATTTTCCCGGCAAAGGAGGTTAAGTCGCTCTTGTCAACAGTCCAACCAGAGGATGGTTTGCTGAATTTGACCGGCTGGTATTCATAATAGATTGAGTTATCGGCGTCGGGCTTGACATAGACAACAGAGCGGCCTACTTTGACAGTGAAGGTTGAATCGGATTCGGAATAGCCTATCAGGGTAGGAGATCCGCCTGTTACTCGAAGCGGGCAGAAATTGAATTTATTCCATTCATTCTGCAAATCCGACAGATCCCTGAGCTGATCGGTCACGCTGCGGGGAGTGTTTGGTAGGTTCATACTCTGGAATGCCGCGATGACTGCATTTATTTCAGGGAGCGCTTGGCCCGGCGGAGGTATCAAAAACCAGGCGCCTGATTGTTGGAAACCTTTTCCTGTGGGACCGCTGCCATATTTGTCTCCCGGAGAGGGTGCAGCAATAGTCCATTGGCCGACCATACCGAATTCTCCAAGGCTGACAATGGGACTTAACTGGTTTTCGGCAGGTACGCACGGGGAGGCATTTTGTTGAAAAGTCTGGGTCTGGGTCTGCGTTCTCTGTTCTGGAGTGAATGTCTTTAATTTTAAGGTCGGATCATCCGTAGGAAATGCCTGGGCCATAAGGCCGGCCACAACACCGCTTACTGTCTGCTGATTTTCCAAGGCCGGAATTGCCTGGAGGAATTTGACATTATAGCCATCAGTTGTTTTGGCAGTGCCCTGAGTCAAATACATGGGGGTGAGGGACTTGCCGCCGAAAGGATTTTCAATATAAGTCAATATGAAATCTTTGACTTCAGCGTTCAAGTCGTAAGCAGTATTGTCAGGAAAGACAGTTTCCCAGGAGATATTTTCATCAGTTGGCTCAATCAGGGTCAACAGACTGTTGCTTTGCTTGAGACGTTCAACAGCTTCATCCGGAGTCAGCATATCTTTATCGGCAAATTCCAGGGTTGACTCGATCATTTTCAAATTGGAAGTGATTCTGACTAAGTATCCCTGATTGTCAACAGCCACGGTGACGGTGTTGAAATCACTCGGTCTTTCTTTGCCGTCTTGACCGGTGGAGACATTGACAAAGACAGGATTGCCAGGGGTATTATCATCAACCATACCGACTTTCAAGTTTTTGAGTGATTGAAGTTCGGGTATGTTGAGAAGACCGGCAAAATTCAAAATAGGCAAACCGGTATTTTCCCAATTCCGGTGGCATTCAACAAAATTGACATTTTGAATATCTGTTCTTTGATAGGTGATGCTGCAGTCAACGGTCTGGTCAATCAAACCCAAATCCAGCAGAAAAGCCCTGACTTTTTGTGTCGGCGATCCGCTACCGGGTAACTGATATGTGCCGTACGAGGAATATTCGTAATTGCCGGTCTGGGTATTAAAAGTCAGATAGCCTCTTTTTTCTTCGTCATCCATGTTATATAGAATAACGCTGTTGCCTTCGCTTTTACTTTCGGTCAGTCCCAGTTTCTGGCCAACCATTGAAACAAAGGGAAGAGAGTAGTCGCTTCTGAAGGTATAGGCTTTG
>MFJM01000066.1:884-16232 GCA_001779205.1 Candidatus Gottesmanbacteria bacterium RIFCSPHIGHO2_02_FULL_39_14 | reverse complement strand
AGTGAGACTTCCGGAGTCTTGTATGAATCAAAGGTCATTGCAGGGACATTAATTGTCTGAAGCTCGGGAGCGGGAAGCACAGTTGTTTTATCCTGACCTGTAAGATTTTCTGTTACGGGTACAAGCGGCGGTGTTTGTTTAGTCCGGACTATAACGACAAGAAGGAGAAGGCCAAGGATTATTACGCCTCCAATAAGAAAAATTTTCTTGGACAGGTTATTAGTTGGCATATTCATTTACAGTTTTGGAATAGCTGCGCCCAATTCAAGGATCATTTCGGCAGTTCTGACTAAAGGCTTGATGGTTGGAGCAGTTACTCGGCCAACGGAATCTGAAACATAGAAGTGATAGCGGATTACCGGAACTTGAGGAGTAACCGATAGAGGAATTTTACTGTCTACTTCGGTTTGGGGGACGGGACCGACGAAAAGCTTCTTTGAGACGACTTTTGAGGCAGCCAAGTTGAGCTCGAAGGCCAGTTTGGATGACTCTTGGGAGGTTAAATTCAATTGTTTGGCTATTTTTCCGGCTAAATTATCAAGGTTGTCTTTGTCAACTATCCAGCCGGTTGAGGGTCTGAGGAAGCTAACCGGTTGGTATTCATAATAAATAGAATTATCATTATTTGTATTTAAATATACGATGGAGCGGCCGACTTTGATGGAATAGACTGTACCCGGTTTTCCATAGCCTAATAGGGTAGGAGATCCTCCTGAGACTCTTAAGGGGCAGAAATTAAATTTATTCCATTCATTCTGCAGAGCGTCCAGTTCTCGGGGGTTATAGCCTCCTCTTTCCGGCAGATTCAAAGATTGGAAAGCAGCCATAATCTGGTTTATTTCCGGTAGTGATTGACCGGGCGGCGGGATCAGATACCATCGTCCTGATCTGAACCAAGCAAACTGACCGAATTGATCCGATTTATGCTCCGGAGACGGAGCATTAATGTTCCATTGGCCGAGCATGCCCAGTTCGCCGAGACTGACGATGGGACTTAATTGATTTTCAGCAGGAACACAAGGGGAGGCTGTCTGTTGAACAGTTTGCGTTCTCTGCTCCGGGTTAAAAGTTTTTAACTTTAAACTAGGATCATCTGTTGGTATGACTAGGGCCATCAGACCGGCTACTTCGCCGCTTAAACTCTGCTGAGTTATCAAGGCCGGAATAGCCTGGAGGAATTTGACATTATAGCCATCAGTTGTTTTGGCTGTGCCCTGAGTCAAATACATGGGGGTGAGGGATTTGCCGCCGAAAGGATTTTCAATATAAGTCAATATGAAGTCTTTAACCTCGGCATTCAAGTCGTAAGCAGTATTATCAGGAAAGACAGTTTCCCAGGCAGCATTTTCATCGGTAGGTACAATCAGGGTGAGGAGGCTGTTACTGTCTCTGAAACGGTTAATAGCCTCTTGCGGAGTGAGCATATCGTTTTCGGTGAATTCAATGGTTGATTCAATCATTTTCAAATTGGAAGTGATTCTTAAAAGATTTCCCTGACTATCAACGGCGACCGTTACGGTGTTGAAATCACTGGGCCTCTCCTTGCCGTTTTGGCCGGTGGAAACGTTGATAATATTGGGATTATCGGTAGCCAGATCGTCGACCATGCCGACTTTTAGGTCTTTGACTGTAGTTATGTCGGGGATGTTAAGCAGTCCGCCGAAATTAATAATAGGCAAGCCGGTTTTTTCCCAGTTACGGTGACATTCAACAAAATTGACATTGGCGATATCCTTTCTTTGATAGGAAATATCGCAGTCGACAGTTTCGTCAATCAAGCCCAATTCCAAAAGATAGGATCTGACTTTTTGGTTTACTGTACCCTGGCCGGGCAAGGGAAATGTTCCGTATGAGGCATATTCATAGTTGCCAAAGACGGTATTGAAGGTGAGATAGCCTCTTTTATCGGATTGTTCATCCAGGTTATACAAGATGACGGAATTGCCTTCGCTTTTGCTTTCAGTTAAGCCCAGCTTTTGACCGACCATGGAAACGAAAGGCAGCGAGTAGTCATTCCTGAAGGTATAGGCTTTTACTTTAGAGGGTACTTCCACCGAGCTCTCCGGTGTCTTAAAGGAAGCAAAAGATATGGCGGGAACGTTGACTGTGGCAAGTTCTGGAGCGGGAAGAACGGTGGTTTGATCGGCAGGCGGTTGGGTTTCGGGTAACGGAGTGGGAGCTGGTTGCTGTTTTGTTTTGACAATAAGGACAAGGAGTAAGAGACCAAGGATGATAATTCCGCCTAAAAGTAATATTTTTCTGGACAGGTTATTGGACATGACGTATTTAATTTAAGAGTAGACAATATCTGAAAGGTTTGTCAAGGGTTAAAAAATTAATTATTGACGAATTTTTTTAAAGAGTTCATACTAGAATTAAAATATATCCACGAAGCATTTATGCGGGTGGAAAATATTTTTGTTGAGAAAATTAACAAGGTTAATATGTCAGTGCGGACGCTTCTTACAGATACCAATTATTTCCGTGGAATCGGGACTTATAAATACCAGAATCAAGTCCGGCTAATCTACCTCTTAGATCAAAAAGAATTATCACTGCAGACATCCCAAAGCCTGGACGGGGTCAACTTTCAAAATAGCGGCGGAATAAAACTGCTTGACAGCCGTGCTAGGCGTATTAATCTGCAAAATTTGACCCAGATGAGAATTAGCCGGCAGTCTAGTCAATATGCGGTTACTTATTTAATGAAGAAAGGATTAATCGACAGTCTCTCGATAGGAAGGGGGAAAAATTTACAGGAAGTCCGCAACATAGCATCTCTTACCCAAATTAATGAGATTGGCCAAATTGTTTCTGATTACAGATACGGAAATGATTATGTCATGTATGCCGGGGGACGCGGGATCAGAATTTTAACATCGCCGGATTTGAAGAAATGGCGGATGGATAAAAAACCTCTTCTGTCTGCCAATAAAGAGGGAGATTTAGTGGAAATCGGTGCAGTTGAGAAAATTTCCCACGGGATAATGTTATTGTATTTCCAGAGTCAGACTTACAAAAATGAGAAAAAATTTTATTCAATCGGAGCAATTATTTTTGATAACCGTGATCCGCGGAAAATAATCTATAAAAGCAAAGAAGCTATCTGGGAACAGCCGGACGAATGGAATAACAGCGGTATGGAGGCAAGGCCGTTCGGAATAGTGACTTGGGAGGCAAAACTGGTCAGTTTCTGGGAATTAAACAGGCGGGAGATGGTGGCAATATTGCATGAGCCCAAACCCCGGTTCCAGAGAGAGGATAAAACAACACCTTTGATTTCTTTGAGGAAAATGAAACAAAACCCTATTTTAAAGCCGATAATAGATCATTTCTGGGAATCGAAAGCCACTTTTAACCCGGCGGCTGTCTGGGACGAGGGGAAAATACATATTATTTACCGGGCAATCGGGGATCATGACATGTCAATGCTTGGTTATGCCAACACAAAGGACGGGGTCAATATTGAAGAACGAAGCACGGAACCGATTTATGTACCGACGGAACCTTTTGAGTATCAACCTCAGCCGGCAGGTAATCCGATACCATTATCTCTCTATGCTTCAGGAGGAGGCGGTTATGGAGGAGTGGAGGATCCGAGAATAACCAAAATAGGCAAAAAATTTTACATGACCTATGTTGCTTATGACGGAAGCAGGCCTCCCAGAGTGGCTTTGACTTCAATAGAGGAGTCGGATTTCAGAAAGAAAAACTGGAAATGGGCCAAACCGGTTCTGATCTCTCCGCCGGGAATGGTCGACAAAAACGCGGTTATTTTTCCGGAGAAAATTAACGGCAAGTACGTTATCATGCACAGGATTTATCCTAATATCCTGATTGATTATGTAGATTGTTTGGATTTTGACGGTAAGACTTATTTAAAAGGGGATTTTATGATTACCCCCAGAAGATTATTTTGGGACAGCCGTAAGGTAGGAGCAGGAGCTCCGCCCATAAAAACGGACAAGGGTTGGCTTTTAATCTACCACGCCATAGGAGAAGAAGACCCGGGACGCTATAAGATGGGAGCCATGCTGTTAGATATTGCCGACCCGACAAAAGTATTGGCCAGATCGTTCAGACCTATTTTGGAACCGGAAGAGCATTATGAAAATGAAGGTTATAAATACGGAGTGGCTTATCCCTGCGGAGCAGTAGTTGTCGACAACAATCTATTAGTTTATTACGGAGGAGCTGATACGGTTACCTGTGTTGCCAAAGCGGAACTTTCTTCTTTTCTTGGAGAACTCAGTTATCACAGTATAGGAGAATTAAAACCGGTTACAATCAATGGTTAATCCTGCCCGATATCCTGATAATCCTATCTTGTCTCCTAATAAAGCTTATCCCTGGGAAAGCGAGGCTGTTTTTAACGGCAGCGTTGTAACGAACAACGGTAATTATTATCTTCTTTACCGGGCTCACGGTGTAAAACAAGCGTTTGCCAATACTGAATTAGCGGTTTCGTCGATCGGTTTGGCAGTCGGGCGCGACCCAGTCCACTTTTCAGCCCGTAGGCAGTTTATAAAAGCGGAGGAGAATTTTGAAAGATTCGGCTGCGAGGACCCGAGGGTTACCAAATTTGAAGGCAAATACTATATTTTTTATACCGCATTGTCTTCTTATCCTTTTACTCCGGAGGGAATAAAAGTGGCAGTTGCCGTAACTAGCGATTTTGACAATATATCCGAAAAACATGCAGTCACAACTTTTAATTCAAAAGCTTGCGCTTTGTTTCCGGAAAGAATAAACGGCAAAATTACCGCAATTCTGACCGCCAATACCGACAGGCCACCTGCAAAAATTGCGATTGCCCAGTTTAACAAAATTGAAGACATGTGGTCAAAAGTATTTTGGGATGATTTTTACACTACATTACCCGCTCATTCGATAATTCTTCAGAGATCGGCAAATGACCACGTGGAAGTTGGTGCACCTCCGATCAGAATCCAGGACGGCTGGCTTCTGATTTACTGCTATATATATAATTATTTCATCCAGCACGCTACTTTTGCCATAGAAGCAGTCATATTAAAGGATTCGGACCCCAAGCAGGTAGTTGCCCGGACGAGACAACCGATTGTTGTTCCGAAAAAACATTACGAGCTTTACGGACTGGTGCCGAATGTAATATTTCCCTCGGGTGCATTAATTGAAAACAATGACATACTTATTTATTACGGAGCAGCAGACACGACAGTTTGCCTGGTAAATATCAAGTTAAACGAGCTTTTGGGTGACATGCTGCCGCAGTCTCAGGGAGCGACGGTTTTTAAAACCCGGGACTTGATTCCGGTTGTCAGGAATCCGGGAAATCCGATCATATCTCCCAGACGCGAAAACAAATGGGAGTCACAATTTACTTTTAATCCTGGAGCAATTTATGAGGGAAACCGAGTTCATTTATTATACCGGGCGATGGGAAGCGATAATACTTCAGTTTTAGGCTATGCTGTGAGTCCGGACGGATATAAAATCGGGGAGAGGGAATCATTCCCCGTTTATTTTCCGAGAGAAGCTTTTGAGATGAAACAGCAAGGCTCGGGAAACTCCGGTTGCGAGGATCCCAGAGTGGTTAAGATAGACGGCAGAATATATATGTGCTATACGGCGTTCAATTCGAAAGATAATCCCAGAGTTGCATTGACGTCAATAAGTACAGACGATTTTTATGCCAAAAAATGGAATTGGGAAAAGCCTATTCTTATTTCCCCACCGAAAATAGACGACAAGGATGCAACGCTTTTCCCGACAAAGATCAACGGCAAGTATGTTTTTTTACACCGCTTTTCCCCCAATGTCTGGATAGATTATGTGGATGACCTTTCTTTTCACGAAGGAAAATATTTAAACGGAGAGATTCTGATGACGCCCAGAGTTTACAGTTGGGATAGCGAAAAGATCGGAATCGGACCGCCGCCCATTCTTTGCGAATCCGGCTGGCTCTTGATTTATCACGGATTATCACGCTATTCCAAGAAATATCGGCTGGGAGCTGTTCTGTTGGCTCGGGACAATCCTTCTCTGGTTTTATCCCAGCTTGATTATCCCATTCTGGAGCCGGAATCATTCCATGAGAGCAAAGGGGCCCGGCCCGGAACCGTCTTCTGCAACGGCGCGGTAGTTTTAGGTGAAATGCTTTACCTGTATTACGGGGCAGGGGATGAGGTGATCGACGTTGCGAGATTGCCTTTGGAAAAACTTCTTGGCGAACTCAAAAAATACCGCATATGATATCCTTTTGATTATTATATCTTCTCTGTATACTCAAAGTAGGATGAATAATAAAATCCTGTTGAGCGAGATTTATAGTGAATTATTATCCGATTTTGACTTGGAAGATTCCGAGTTCCGGGGATTTATCGAATCATTAATTTTTAATACCATTCTTAACAATCTTGAACATGAGCAAAGAATTGAGTTGGTGAAACTATTGGAATCCGGCGAGAAAGCTGCAACATTGAATTTTCTTCATAAAAATATTCCCGACCTGGAAGATTTGCTTGTTGAAAAATTAAGAATTGAGATGAAAATTTTTGAGGAAATCGGACAATTTTCAAAATGACATCCGAGGGAACTCCGCCACCAACAGGATTGCAAAAGAGAGAGACTAACGCCCAGAGCTCTATATTTCAGGGATTTATCACTTCAGGAACAAGATATTACCCGAGACAGATTAAGCCAGTTACGGGATTTCCCCTTCAGCCCGGAAGCGCTTCCGGTTATGCAAAGTTTACTGGGCAATCTTATCTCTAACAGGCAAGCTGATCCGGACAGCATTCTGGGGAAAGCAATGGTTTTACGGGGACAGTTGTCGCAAAATCCTGACAACTTGAGTGCAGATTTGTACGGCGAGGTTATGCCGGAAGTTGTGAGGGAATATGCCGGGCGTTTATCGGATCAGAAATCCCTGGACTGGCTGACAACTTTAGATATTGAAACAGGAATTGAGAATTTAAGGCATGAGCAAAATACCGCATTTACCGGAAGAATAATGGATTTGACCATGAAAAATATTCAGGGTGATTTTAACGAGATAGAAAGTGAAACTCTGAGATACAAAATGTCCGCCGTAACCAGGATAGAAAGTCAAAGAGTATTTGAGCAATTAGTTGACCGCTTTGACGGCGATTTGATGAAAGTCAAGGACTATGTAAACGGCTATGCCGGAGAGGTTAAAGACAGATATATTACCGGAAAAATTGGGGAAGCAGAATATAAAAAATCGCTGACATTCATCGCTTCTGTCAGGGGAAAGTCAACTTACCGGGCTTTTGAAAACTATGTAAAAGTTGAGATGGCCAAAAAAGTTATTGATCAGGCCAGCGGAATATCCGGAATATTGGGGGGAAGGAAAAAAGCCGCTGAAAGAATGCAGAATGTACTTTCAACATCCGGTGTCGGGACAGTAATGTCAAATTGGAAACAGATCTCGGAAGAATTCAGGAAACGCCAGCATATTACAGCTGAGGAAGTATGGACTAATGCACAAACCATGGAACGGACAGCAAAAATTATTGATGAGTATTGGAGGAAAAGAAGGGAAACATTGGATCAGGATTCATTAAGACTGTTAACTGATGTAGGTGTTGATTCTTCAAGACTTTCCAAATTAAAGAGAAAAGCAGTTGATGCAATACCCGTCAGCTTGTCAAAGAAGTTGGTATTAGCAAGTCTACTTTTAACATCTTTATCAGCCGGAGCATGGGGCGCAGTTAAATTTTTGAATGCGCAAAAGCCCCAACATGAGGCATATGCTTCTGCCCATGCTTTTTTACAGGTATGGGATAAAAATAAAAGCGAGAAAAAGATTCCCAGGGAAGCGGCTAGCCCATTGATAATTAACAAACCTGAAAAAAAAGTCCAAACCCAAGCCCCCAAAGAGAAGGAGAAAAAAAAGGAAAGTAGCGTTACGGCAAAATTAGAAATACATCTCGAACAGGTCAGAATTGTTGACTCACAAAATCCCCTGGATGAAGCAACAATTAATCAGGAAATTTTGCCTAATCTGGTTACAGTTGCGGATGCTGCTCCGGAAATTTTGGTTTTAAATAAAGACACAAAGCTGAATAAATTATGCATAAGGGATTTGAAGGAATTATTCACAATGATAAGGAAAGAAGATGTTTCACTTTATGTCAGGTCAGGTTACCGTTCAATCGAACAGCAAAAGCTGGCTTATGATAAGGCGTCAGACAAAAACACTGTAGTGTTGCCCGGTACCTCCCAGCATCATACCGGACTGGCTATTGATTTCACCACGCCGGAAATAGGCAATGTAGTGGATATTAATGCCAATTTTTCAGGGACAAAAGCAGGCAGGTGGCTTGCAGAACATGCCTGGGAATACGGTTTTGTACTGTCTTATACCAATAATCATGACGGGATCAGGAATGAGGATTGGCACTATTATTATGTCGGCAGAGATTTAGCCGGAATTTGGCATGATAATCAAGTTAGAGGAACAAACGTCGACCTGTTTGCTTTACAGCTTGAATACGGAAATTACCCGCAAGAGATAGCAATGGCGAGTCCATAATTTAACCTTGTAATTTATTATTTTGAGCCTATTTACAATATTGCTCAGACTTACTTTATCAAAAATTGCTGAGAACCGATAGAAAGCCGCGCCGCCATCGCTTTGCCTTCTCGTCGAGTATTTATATTCTCAATGTGTCCCGAAAGTTTTCAGATAAGCTAACTTTATCGAACACCATCTTTAGATCGGAACGCTTTTTGATAATTTCAGGAATGATTTTTCTAAATCTTGGCCAAATATATAAGGGGATCGTTAATTGCTTCGGCTCATTAGTTGTGGTGCGATACTCAATTATAATTTTATCCCTCCAGTTAAGTTCAGATATTTCTTTCTTAACCGGAATTAGTGGTGTAGTGGTGATGGCTTTGAGGTTAGTTATATTTTTCAATGGCACTATCTCACGTATTCTCCAAAATCGCAGCATGCCTAGTCCTAAACCAAATTGGAATATCAGAGCCTCATTGGATAGAAAAATTTTATTCAAATTGTATATTGAGATGACGAATAATACACCAAATATTGCGAGAGTGAGAAAAATGTAATCCCAAGCTTTTCGAGTTTGACGATATTCCAACTCGATTTCGTTAATAATTTTAAAATAATCAGAGTCGAAGAATTGATTTGGGGTATTTTGAAATAGCGGTTGTTCCCGTTTTATGGCTTCGGGGAAGACATTGCTCCTAAATTCGTGATAGACATAATTCGATAGAATCAAAAATGGCAAAGCCAACAGCAACAGAAAAAATAAACTAATGCGAGCTACCATGTAGATTAGCAGTCGAGGGGAATCGGACCCCTGACCTAGTACTTACCCCGCCTGCACTTGCCATATTGAGCCGTCGAGGGGAATCGGACCCCTGACCTAGTACTTACCAAGTACTCGCTCTACCACTGAGCCACGACGGCATATAGGCGAACCTCTAAACTATCCAGGCATAAATACTGTAAAAGTAATTCTACAGGAAAATGCCTTTAGAGACAATATAAAAATAAATAAAGAAGAATTTTCTTGACATGGTTATTTAGTTAGGGAACAATAGATCCAGGGGTGAAGATTTATGACTCAATATGCCAAATATGCCAAAAAAATCCGCCAATATTTTTCCGATCATCCGGATTATAATTCGGCAGTTCATCTGATTGCCGGAGTGGGAATTGGGATTTTACTAACCTATCCTTTAGTCGGACAGCATCCTATCAGATGGAGTGTGGTTTTGTTAGTGGTAGCATTACTCGGGCATTTGTATCCGTTAGCGGTTAAAAAGTGAGTTGGTCAAAATTTTTTACTTCTTCAAAATCTTCATTGATATCTTTATTGATTTGAATTTTATTCCGATTGATTAAAATTAACTGATTTATTCCTGCTTTTTGGGCGGGTATAAGATCGTTTTTGAGCGAATCGCCGATCATGATCGATTCAAAGGGTTGCTCAAGATCCTTTTTAGCTTTCTGAAGAGCATTTTTAAATACCTGGAGACTGGGTTTGTCGGAGGGATCTCCGATAAGAATATTCTCCACGGGAACACCGTTTTTGATAAATTTTTCCAGCCGTTTTAATTTCAACTTTCTGGAGTAGTCCGGATCATAGATAAATTCGTCTTTTTTGTCGTCATATTGCAAGCGGCAGTCGGAGGAAGTGATCAGATAAAATGGTTGATGTTTGATGATTAATGATTGAAGAAATCTTTTAGCATCGGGGTAAAAAGGGGTATTATTGGTAATAGCCTGCCAGAGTTTGTTGGAAGCGGTAATGAGCTTTCGATTGGTAAGTTTTGCTTTATATTTTTCGGCAGAAATATAAAGACAGACCTCCCGACTCCATTTTTTAATTTGGCCGAATTTATGAATAATATTTGTTTCTAATTCTTTAAGCCTGGACATATATTGCTTAAGTTTTATTAAATCAGATTTTGTGAGTTTTTTGCCCTGATGACGGTCGTAGAGACAGTGAAAAGAGTTAGCAAATTCTTTGGTAATTTCGCTGGAATTGGGGACTTTTAATTTAATTAAAGATGTTTCAAGAGCGGTTAATTCATTCTTACCAAGACGGGATGTTTCGATCAGGCAGTCATCAATATCAAGAAAGAAGACTTTCATTCAAATATTTCATTATCAAGGGACTTGGCCAGTTTAAGGAAAAATTGATCCATTTCTTTTTTGTCAAAAGGAACCAGCATTTTAGGAAGATCAGAAATTTCAATGACTCTGGTAAACTGGTTGCCCAAATTTGCAGGATCAATATGCCAGTCAAATTTGGCTTTTGCATTTAATATTATTTTTTTTAGCGAGTAATTTTTCTCTCTTAATATAAAATAAATATCTACATAATCCCTTGCTCTCGGTTTCATAAAAAGTGTATGAATTTTATTGGCGGCAATATCATAAATACTGTCGATATCAAGATTATTGATTGTCAGACCTTTTGAGATTCGGGGAAAAGGATAATAGTTAAAGTCAACCTTTAGACTTGCGGTATCTTTATATAAAAGTTTATAGCTGAAAAGACCCAGGAATTGACTGCGTTTGATAGCGGATACGCCGAGTGAATGGCCGATTTTTTTCAGGAAAACATCAACTTTGTCGGCCTCAACCTCTCTTTTTTCAATAAAAAGATCAATATCTTCTGAAAGCCTGTGTTTTAAGTAAAATTCAGTCAGCGCGGTACCGCCGGTTAAATAAAAATTATCAGTTATGAATTTTTCTTTCCGGACAAGTTCCAGAAAGTCAGATTGTTTGGGAGTGAGTATAGTTTGTCCCATAAAAGATATTCCAGAAATCTTGCTTTATAAGGATCAAGGCGGTCTTTTATTTTCGGCCAGGCAGCTTTAACTTCTTCGCGGTTGAGTTTTTCACCTTCTTCAAGACCGTAATTGATAAGCTGGGTTATCCGCCAGAGCCGGTAACCTTCGGGGTCTTCTTTTTTGAATTTTTTTTCATCGACTGACCAGTTCCACATGAGGTTATTATAACATTTTTCGTCCTCATTTTAAGAATTTTTCTATGTTTTCAAGGTGTTCTTCGTAGGTAAGACTGCAGTGGATTTGTTTGTTGCGGTCGTGAATATAGAAAAGGCAATCAGTTTCAGCCGGATAAATGACAGCTTTGATTGAAGCCAGGGAAGGATTACTGATGGGTCCGGGTGGTAAGCCTTTATTTATATAGGTATTGTAGGGAGAATCAATTTTGTGGTCGGACGGCGTTACTTTCGGCCACCAGTTACCGGGTTTGCCTAAGATGTATTGGGTGGCAGCGTCAATTTGGAGTTTCATTCCCTTATTCAGCCTGTTCCAAATAATGCCTGCAATTAATGCTTTGTCGCTTTCGCCGCCTGATTCGCGCTCGATCAGGGAGGCTATTTTTACGGCGGTATCATTCCTGACGTCCTGGGCCAATAAATCGTTTTGAAGTTGAGAATCAAATTTTTCATTGAAATTGTTACTGAATTTGGCCAATACTGCTTCAGGAGTAAAATCGACATTCAGAAGATAAGTATCGGGAAAAAGATAGCCCTCTTCGGACTTTTGCATAAATTCTTTTTGGCTTGCGTCGTTCCATTTATATATTTTTAGAAGGGCTTCCAGAACCTGTTCTTTTCTATATCCGGGTACGATAGTTATCCATTTTTGATAGGGACGATACAAAATTATATAGGCTATTTGCGGCAACCACATGTTTCTTTTCAATTTATAAGCACCCGGGTTGACTTTAGCAGGAAATTTCATAAATGTTATCAGAACGCGGAGAACGGATTGATTTTTGATTATTTTTTCCTCTTTAAGCCTGGAAAGAACCGAATTTTGATCTTCGTCCAGGTAGACGACCAAACGGACTTCTTCAGCAGAAAAAGAGACAGGGGATAGAAGAAAACCGACATAGAGAAGCGGTAACAGAAATAAACCTAATTTTAAAAATTTCATAGACTTTCGGAATTACTGAGCATTTTATAGAATATACACACGAGAAACCCGGGCGGCAAGGCTTGAGGTTATTTCGTAATTAATGGTTCCCACTCTTTGGGCAACCTGACCGGCAGTGATCTCCTGATTTCCCTGTTTGCCGATTAATACAACTTCATCACCGACTTTTGCATCGGGTATTTGAGTTATATCAACCGATGACTGATCCATGGAGACACGGCCGATAAGAGGAGCAAATGTTCCTCCGACTAGTACTTGACCCCAATTATTAGGAGCGCGGGTGAATCCGTCAGCGTAGCCTACAGGCAATGCTGCAACCAGCGTCGGTTTAGTAGCTGTCCAGGTTCTGCCGTAGCCTACGGTTTCACCTTTATTAATTCTGCGGATCTGGACAATTTTAGTTTTAAGAAACATTACAGGTTCAGGGGAAAAAGGCGATTGAAAATCGGTTGAAGGGGGAAGTCCGTACAGAATTATGCCCGGTCTTACCATATTATAATGAGATTTTTTTAGGCGTAGTGTAGCGGCGCTATTGGCAGAATGAATAATAGGAATGTTCAATTTTTGTTTTTTGAGTTTACTTATAATTTTCTGGAAAATAGTGAGTTGGTAATTGGTAAATGAGAGGTCTTTTTCATCGGATGTTGCAAAATGAGTAAAGATGCCTTCAAGATAAATATTTTTGTAATTTTCTATTTTCGGGATGAATTTTAGAGCTTGATCAGGCAGCAAACCGAGGCGGTGCATACCGGTATCAATTTTTACGTGTATTTTAGCCCGTTGGTGCCTGCGGTAGGCTAGTTTGTCAAGAAAGCGCAGGAGTTTTTCGTCCATGATATTGAGTGTCAAATCCAGTTCCAGGCAGGTTTTAAGGCTGGCAGAGTCTATATAGTTGAGAATAAGAATCGGTTTTTTTATTCCTGCCTCCCGCAAACGCCGGGCTTCATAGAGGCAGACCACTCCGAAATAATCAACCATATGTTGGCAAGATTTGGCAAGTTCCGGCGCACCATGACCGTAGGCATTTGCTTTGACCACAGCCATAAGCATAACTTTCGGACCGGTTATTTTTCTGACGGAGCGGAGATTATGAAGAAAATTGGAAATATTTATTTCCGCCCAAACCAGGCGTTCAAGTGATTTGCCCATCTTTCAATTATATAATTTCCGTTGACATTTAATAAATTTAACAATATAAATATCTTAAATGGGCAAAAATGTTCCGGTTATCTTAGTTATTTTAATTGTCTTAGTTACTTTCGGTCTGGGTATATTTATTTCCCCGTACATTATTTCGAGACGGGTACCGGCAACTTATGAACAGCCGAACACAGATGTTGAAAATCCTGATGACGACACCATTTCAGTCACTATTTCAGACGGTAATTCGTATATTTACTGTGACTGGTGCGGAGACGAGTGTGTGGAGCTAGGCAGCCGGACAGAATGTCCGGAGGTAGAGTTTGACAGATCAGCCTACTGGTGCGGGGCGGAAACAGTAGACGGAAATCAGATCTGCCAAAAAAAGCTAAGGTCCGATGACAATGAAATTTCTTGCGATGCTTTTAATTCCTGCAGTGAGGGAAAATCCTGCTACAGCTACTCAAACCAGGGATTCAGCCGCTGTGTTGCTCAGGATGAAGATTACTGTCAATTTTGTCCGTCAGGCGAATGTATAGTATCTCCTGAAACCATTTATCCGCCAAAAATCAACTGTCTTTAAACATAAATCAAAAGAAGGAATCAATGATTCCCGACTAATTTAAGCGGGGAGGATTTAGGGAAGTGTCGATATCATACTCCCGTTCTCCGACCGGTTGATTCCGGATGCGCCAATCGAGTTCAAAATATGCTTCCTGCAATTCGATCAATTTTCCCAAGGGCATCAATTGATTCATTTTCAAATGAGCTTGTGATCTCGAGCGATTCCAGGCAAAGAAGAAATCTAATGTATTTTGCTGATACCACATAGGAGCTTCTCTTTGCGAGGTAACAACGTAGAAACTGAAAGTGCAATAGATGGCCGACAGTTCAGGACATTTTTCAAGTTGATATCTATTGAAATCCGGCCTGAAAGGCAGAATTATGCTTATGTTACTGGATTTGCGATCCCATGATTTGGCCGCCCAGATTTCCAGTTTTTCTTTTTCTCTGTTTAAATCGGCAATCCTTCTTGCGACAGCACCGTTGATACTTGCTTTCTGCCGGTTCAAATCCCTGTCTATGGCGGACACGAGTGAAGAATAAATTTGACGTTTGTAATTCGACCAGAAATTATTATCCGAGAAGCGGAAGTTGAGACTAAAGTTTTCTTGGGTCAGATTTCTGACAATCATACCGGCATAGGCAATCTCGCGGCGGTCTTCACGATCGAGAAGCGGTTTTTGATCATAACTCACGTTTAGTAAAACCGACCGGGCGTAATCAAAAGCTTTATGCCAGCCATCGTATCCGTCTGAAGACAATCTGGAGAGATAGACATAATCTATCTTGCCGTTGACGGTCGGCGGATGAGTGCTAACGATAAAACTTTCGGCGTTAAAAAAACCGATGAAAATAAGGAGAAAGACGGAAAAAACCACTTCGGCAATTACCCAACGCCGCCGGAAAAAATGCCGCCCAACTAGAGTTAGGGTTATGGCAACAATCCAAATGAGGAAAAATCCTCCATAGATTCTAATTAAGCTCCAACCGTGATAAAGCTGGTAGAGGTAAATGCGGCGGAAAATTGACAAGATGAAAATTAAAAATTCGACACAGACGAGCATTTGGATATACGGCAAAATACTCCTTATTTTGGCCGGTTTATCTCTGAAAATAAGAAGACCCGACCAAATCAGTCCGAAGATAATAATTGAGATAAAGATCAGTTCAAAAAAGCCCCTGCTGACA
>MFJM01000066.1:0-819 GCA_001779205.1 Candidatus Gottesmanbacteria bacterium RIFCSPHIGHO2_02_FULL_39_14 | reverse complement strand
ATATTTCCATTGGACAAGCAGAAAACTGGCTAAAACAACGGCGATTAGCGACATAACCACAGTCATCTCTTTTGTCCATCGCCAGTTTAGCGGAAAAGTCAAAGGCGGAACGAATTTTTTATTTAACTTAAGTCTTATAAACGGGCTGAAAATCAGAAAGCAGCCCAGTGAAAAAATAAATCTTATTCTGTAGTTTAATGGAATGTGCAAAAACCAGGAGAAAAAACGTCGGCTATATCCGGCGTAAATCGGGTCGGCTCCGGAAAAGAGAATGACCAGAGTAATTGCCACCGGCAGACCGGCCAGAAGCCCTATAACCAGTGGTTTAAAACGGTTAAAGCGGAATTTGACGCTGAAAGAGTTATTTCCCCGAACTATACTTATAAATTGTCCGACGGCGGAAAGGAGGTAACTGCCGGTTAAAGAAAACGGAATATGTATTAATTCTGCAAGGGATTCAACAAAAGGCTTTACACAAATCAAGAGATAGACAATGACTGCAAGCTGTGTCATTGCTCCTCCGGCCAGTAATAACAAGACAAATCCGTTGTCCCGACTGACGAGTAGCCATAAGGTGACAAATAGGGTAAAAATAGTACCCAAAAATATTTTCCTGTTACTTTTTTTGAAGTTAGAAGAGTATAGAAATAGACAAAAGAGGAGAAAACCTGAAATCAATAAACCAAAGGCAACCTGGCCAATGAAGCGGAAGAGAAACAGATTCAGGAAGGCAACAAGCAAAAAGAGAGTTGTTATGTCCCGAACGCTCATTTAAGTCAATTATAGCAGACTTATTCAACTTAAATTTGTGGAAAAAAG
>MFJM01000065.1:1722-15361 GCA_001779205.1 Candidatus Gottesmanbacteria bacterium RIFCSPHIGHO2_02_FULL_39_14 | reverse complement strand
AAAATTTATTCAAAAAGGAATTCTCAATTTTATTGACCGCTATTAAAAAGAGGTATTTGAGGATAATAAAAGTTCCTCACATAATCCACCAGTCGGAGCACTTTCTACGGATTCAAACTACTTAAATAATTGTTAAATAGCTGTAACAACACGCCTCTTATTGAAAAGATAACTTGACTGTACTATATTATGGCCAGATTTGCTGACCGCCAACGGAAACATACCTAAAGGCGGTTATTTTGTGAAATTTGCATAATGATTATTAGAGTACTACCCTAAAATTAGTGTAATTATGTATAAGCGAATATTCATCATAATCTCTCTTTTGTTATTTTCTGCCTCTATATCTCCACAAAATATTCATGCATTAACTCAACCTAAAATAACTCCAATTTCCGTAAGAGTTGATAAAATAAATCCTTTTATAGAAATTGCATCTCCTTTTAATAACAGTGTTGTTGATGCAATTAGAACTGATATTGATGTAAATTATTCAGCTGGTAAATTGGTGGTAACTAGAGATAATGCACATTCATCTTTAAATAATACAAAATACTTTGGAAATATTAGAAGCATACTTCTTTATATGAATGATACTCTTATCGACAAAACCCAGGTAGAAAGAGAAAATGCCAAGGAAGGTTCATATACTTTCGGAGTTGATCTTTCACAATTTAAGGATGGGGATGAAGTATCTTTCCAGGCTTTTACTTACGGGATAGATATGATAAGACTTCTAGATAAATTTAAGAAAAATAACTATAGTAAACAAATTGCTCAGCAATTTTTAAAGATTTACCCGTCAAGCGCTCAATCAAGAGAAATAACAGTCCATATAATTAAAGGAGTTGGCCTAGTAAAACAACCAAACTCTAAATTTATTGTCAAAACAGAAGATGGAGCACGATTCCCAGTGAATCAATTTATATTAAATTTAAAGGAAGGTTTTTCCAGGACAGATGCAGAAAATATTGCTAATAGTGTTAACGGAAGAATAGTAGGCGAAATTCCTGAAATAGCACTTTATCAGATAGAAGTAATGGTAGATTCAGTAGGAGAATTAGATGATGTCATGCAATCACTTTTTCAGAATTCAATAATTGAAAGTGTTTCCAAAAACTATCAAATTTCTTCAATTGATGTAGACTCGGATCTAGCTCATTTAGCGGTTACACAACCTAATAACATAAGAGCATACGATAAAATTAAAATACGCGAGGCATGGGAATATATCGGTTCTCTCAACTCTCACCAAAATCTTAATGATATTGTCGTTGGCGTTGTAGATACTGGAGCTGATAGAAATCATCCTGAATTCGAAGGTGTAGATTTAGGAACATTAAAAGGAGTGTTGCGTGATTATGATGAGGACCCAGATGGTCATGGTACTGGAGTAGTAGGAATTATTGGCGCTAATAATTGGATTGAAGGACACTCTTACCGAGAACCAGAGATGAATGGTGTACTTTCTGGAGTAACTGGAATTACTGGAAAGTATAGATTTGAAGTTTGGCCAGGACTTAATCACGGTATGAGTCTTATCAATGCTATATCAAATTCAATTAAAAAAGGTTCAAAAGTTGTTAATTTAAGTTTAACATTGAGAAAATGTTCAACCTTACCGATAGAGAAGAAGCTATTCTATAGCTGTGCCAGTGATAACGACTTTGAAAGTTGGTCGGGGATTTTTACAGAGTTATTTTCAAAACATCAGAATAATATTCTTTTTGTAATTGGTGCTGGTAATGAGGGAGTTGATTCATCGAATAACACGCCTGCAAATATTCTTCTATATAATACTATAGTTGTAGCTTCAAGTGACCTCAATGATAATAGATCAAAATGGTTTATCGGAGGTTTAAGTGAATCAAATTATGGAAATATATCTATTGCTGCGCCTGGATCGGATGTATATATACCAAAATCAGGTGGAGGCTATAAGTTGGGTAATGGAACTTCTTTCGCTGCACCCATGGTATCAGGTGTTGCGGCAATGTTATTCGCTTTAGACCCGAATGTTGCTAATGAGAATAAACTCACTCCTAGGAAAGTAAAAAATATTATTGTAACCACAGGAGATAACATTACAACTGATAAGCCGATTAGTGGAAAACGACTTAATGCAGAAAATGCAGTATGTGCTGTAATAAATTGTCAAACTACATCTAAATTGATTTCTGACCATTTTGATGGAAATAGTTTAAAAAGTGAAATATGGAAAACTTATCAAAATGGCGGGAACATAGATGTATCAAATAGTTTTGTTACCTTATCAACTTCCAAAACTGATACATTTCCCTATATCCATACTCTAGTAAATCCGTTTCCAGTAACAGGTGATTTTTCCGCTAAAGTTGTTCTGCAATACCTTACTGCTGATACTAACGGAGCTGGACTTGAATTTGACAGAGGCATTCCTGTCAACGGTCACCCCAACTATGACAATGTCGGAGTAGATCCTTTATTAGTAATCTGGCAGGACAAAGGTCCAAATGCTGTACAAAATAAATTAAGAGCATATCTCAATGACCAGATCGTCTGGAGTTCTAACGGATTTGACTTCAATAAACACACCATAGTACTAAAATATATTAACGGTAAAGCCTCTATATCTATAGATGGTGGACCTTATTCAGCCGAAGTTGAAACGAGTCGTCCAACAAGTATTTGGTTTGGAAATGCCAGTAAAGCAGGTATTGATAACTGGAGTAGCCTTAAAATAGACCAAATAAAAGTATCCCAACCTTCTGAAGAAGAATCTGTCTTTCACGATTCGCTGCATTCTGAAATGTTAGTTTTGGATTTGTATGAAATTAATCAGATAGGTAATACTCAAATTATCCCCTCAACCGACGGTCTGCATCTTAAACTTGCAGGGAATAATACCGGCAGTGAATTTCACGCTGGGATCAATTCAAAGTTAACTGTTAAGGGAGATTTCGAAGCCTATTTTGATTTCAAACTTGTAAATTGGCCAGACCATAGTGGAGCAAGATTAGGTATGGGATCGGCAATATTAGGTGGGGTAGAAAGAGTAAGTTTTACAGAAAAAGATCATAACGGACAAGAGAATTATTTAATCCACTTCATAGGTAAAGAACCATCAGGATTTACTCCAACTACAGATACTACCGGTAAATTAAAATTTAAAAGAGTAGTAAATACTCTTACAGGATACTATTATAAGGATAATAACTGGATTCAAATTGACTCTGCTACATCAAGTACAAGCGATCTAAATTTAGGACTTGATTTATGGGGAAATGGGCAAGACCACTGGAGTAAAGGAGATTGGTGGGGAAATAAAGATGTAGAAGTTGTTTTGGAAAATTTTACAATTATTCCCAATCCCATCTGATTTAGGTAGTTAGCGATAAACTATGCAGCTTCTTAATCTCCTCCCACCTCTGTCTTAATTCTCCTATATGCCTCAGATCCTAAAAAGCTCGAATAATTGAACTAACTTAATCATTAGCTTTACAACTTTACTTTACAACTTTACTAACAGTTGACAACTGTAAATATAAATAGCTATAATTCCAGTGTATGGATATACATAAGGTAATTATCGATCTAGCAAATAAAAAGGGACGAATAAAGTCTTCTGATGTCCTTAATGCAATACATAATACTGTTTCCCGACAGTATATAAGTTTGCTACTAAGACGACTGGTAAAAAGAGGGATTCTTATTAAAGGAGGGTCTACAGCAGGAGCTTATTATGTATTGACGAAGAACGAGCATTTATTAGGGTCTTTAATACACAAAAGATTCAAACGTGAAAACCTAAAGGAACATGAGGTGCTTGACGATATTAATCGAAAAGTACATTTCATGAAAACTCTCAGTGAAAACGTAAGAAGTTTGTTTGATTATGCATTTTCCGAAATGCTTAATAACGCAATTGAACATTCACTATCAAAATATGTGGAAATTGAAGTGAGCAAAGATGATAAAAATTTATGGTTTGTAGTAAATGACTTTGGAGTTGGAGTGTTTAAGAACGTGATGAAAAAACGTTCACTAAAAAATGAATTGGAGGCAATGCAGGATTTGTTGAAAGGAAAAACCACAACACAACCTCGCACACATTCCGGTGAGGGAATATTTTTCACTTCTAAAACAGCAGATATATATCAATTAGACAGTTTTGAATACTCTCTACGACTTGATAATAAAATCAAAGATGTCTTTCTTGGCGAACTCAGACCCGTAAAAGTCGGAACCAGAGTATATTGGTTAATTGACTACAATTCAGATAGACATCTGCAGAAAATATTTCAAAAGTTTGAAACAGACCATTCCAATCCAGATTTTGATAAAACTGAGATACAGATAAAGTTGTATATTATTGAAACAATCTATATTTCTCGATCTCAGGCAAGAAGAATATTAGTTGGGCTAGAAAAATTCAAATCAATTATTTTTGATTTTTATCAAGTCCCTAATGTTGGACAAGCATTTGTCGACGAGCTGTTTAGAGTTTTTCCCGAGAAATACCCAAACATCAAAGTAACTGCTGTAAATATGAATGAGACTGTACGATATATGGTTGAGCGTGTAGACAAATCATCTTCAGTTAAAATCGGATAATCCAGTATCGAACATTCTCTATCCTCAGTACACTAAACTAATATCGGCTGAAATTCCTCATCAGTCTCTATAAAATAAGTCCCAAGTGCTTTAACGTTGGGGAGCTATTTCAACTGATTTCTTTGGGTTTCTTCGGAATTTCATTTCACGTCTTTTTGAAGTACGTCTTCTAGGAAATTTCTTGCTTCCATAATTTTAATTCCCTCATAATCTCCAATATCAAGTAAATCTCTGTCTCCGGAAATGATATAAGAAGCAGATCTCTCAACTGCTGCTGCTATAAATTTATTATCATCAGGATCATCCTTGACGATGTCAACTTCTAAAGCTCCAGAAGTAATTATTGTTTGAGTTGATAGTGCTTGAATCAAATCCCGAATGTCCTCAGGTTTAAGAAAGAAATGAGCTTGTATTTCTTTCCGATCCAGGACTTCTTTTATTTCTGAAAGAATTGGGATTGAAGTGATTAATAAAAATTCTTTCTTACGCCATCCCTCAAGTAAACGATGGGGTATAGTATTTGATTTAGCGGTACCGGAGATTATCAGATTTGTATCAATAACCACTCTTAGCATGTTTTGCTCTTCTGACAGCTTTTACAGCCTCATCTACAATCCGTTCCACTTCTTTAGTAGGTATGTCTTTTGTCCTAGCGGCAATTCTATCAAAAACTTTAAATCCTTTTTTCCATTCCTCATTGGTGAATCGTTTAGTGGGATCTGTTAAAAATTCATACTCTTTATAATCCATAAGCACAGCCTGTGGTTTATTAAAGCGGGTGATTATCACTTTTGTCTTCCCATAGACTGCAGTATTCAACATCTCCGAAAACTTATTTCTGGCATCCTGGGCGCTTACTGTTTGCGTCATAAAATCCTCCTTTAAAGTTTATAATAGTACAAAATGTAAGTAATGTCAAGAAGTTACAAAATAGACAAATAATAAGTATAAAGAAATATCCAATATACTTCAAATCCTGAAAAGCCTGGATAATTGAAGTGAAATCTATACGTATATTAATCCAAGGCTCGGGGAGCAATTTCTACGGATTTCTTCGACTTTCGAAGCTTTACAAATTAACTTTATATATAAAGATTAGCTTGATTTGACAATAAAAATTAAAGAAATATAATGTTTGGTAATGTTTACACAGATTGAATGTAGGAATATTTCGCCCCAGGTTGCATCCCTTCGTGAACATTTGGGAGTACCTGACTCACTTACTCATCAGGGTAAAATTTATCGCGTTCATAGTCCCCAAGTTCTTGTTTTTAATAATACTCATGATTTAAGCAGACATGCTGTAAATTTGAATCAGGCGAGGCTTACGGATTATCCGGAGAGAATACCTACCTTCCCGACAGGCGGAACATGGGAAGAAGCATATGATATTATGGCCACTTTGCCTGATATTTCCAGATTATTAAGGCAAAGAAGGATAGCTACAGTTGATGAATATTGGCGTCTTTTAAAATCAGATATTAACTACCCAATGTCATATGAATTCTATACTGATAAACGTATAGGCGAACCTCACGGTCTTGGACCGGAAAACTGGATAAGGCCAAACGGCGCTGCCGAAGATCCATATCAGGAAGCTGCCAGTTTTGAATCTGAACTGCGAAAAGAATGTTTTGCGATAACTAATTTAGGTGTTGGACCTGACCCCAAGCTGGCAAACGGCGCCGTTATTCCAGAGGACTGGAACGATGAAGCAATTGAAATGGCGATTAAGGAAGAAAAAGCGATTGAAGGCTCTTCACATATAGGCTTTGTCCCCAAGGGAATTTCACCGGATTCCGGGGCAATTTTTGTGGCGATAGATCGAGCAACTAAAGAGGCAAATAAAAAATATGCTCCTGATCCGGAACATATACCAGGAGGAGCTATAACTCAGGCTCACGGAGATTTTCGCAGAGCTGATTTGAGAGTTATGGCAGCAATAGGTCCTAATAAACAAAGAAACGTGGAAAAGATTCTTTTCGAAGCACCCTCCCCGGATAATCCTGCAAGCATGGTAACTCTTGGTGAGACTGTAATTCTTCTTGATGCCAAAGCGGCAGAAAGAACGATGAAAAGACTCGGATTAACCCCGTAATTTAGTGAGGACTTAAACTCTTTTCTTCTTTAGCTCTAGGTTTATTTTTGTTCAGGAAGATAAATGTCTATAGAGCCATCAGGACTGGTGACCCAGATTGGATCGGCATAGTCATCAAGAAAAAGGCCGCTGCATACGACTCCTGGAATTGATTCAATTTCCTCTTCCCATTCTTTTTGAACGTCGTGCGGTTTCACTTTCACGTCAAGAATAAAATTTCCGTCATTATCATTTTTTCCGCGACGTGCAACTGCCAACGCCGTGAATGACTCAAATAAAGTTGTTGTAACAAAATCGATAGCTTCAGACCTGACAGCGATAGGAATTGCAAATTTTTCTCCAAGAGAAGAGACTCGTTTTGATGAATCTGAAATAATAATCCACTCAGTGTCATTAGTCATTTGATTTTTGCCCTGTTTTATCAGCTTTGCAACTTTTTTTTCCGTTGGAAAAGCAATACCGCCACCACCTTTCATAAACCACCGGCTGGAAACGATGCGAATGCTATTGTTTTTCAGGTTATTCAGGACTTAAAGAGAGCACATTCAAAAGGATTTGTCTATGGCGACAGGTGGTCAGGAAATATGCTTGTTGATCCGCAATTCGGATTTATTCACATTGATTTTGATTTGAAAATTTCAGGCCCGAACGCCTGGGAGCTTGATGTAGCACAGGTAGCATATCACACGTTGTGGGCAGGAAAAGAACAAATTTTATCGGTATTGACGACTTTACTTGGAAAAGAACGGAATTGGTTTGGCAATGATATTGTTACGAAATATCTTCGAGGCCTTGCCCGCTATTTTGATAAAACAAAAGTAGGAGGGTTAGGAGATACAACGGAAGAATTTATCGAAACAATGCAAGCCTTAAGAGGTAATATATGATTCAAGCGGTTATTTTTGATTTGGACGGGTTTCTCATTCACAGCGAATTACCTACTTTTCGGTTACTTCAGCACATAGTGAAAAAATACGGACTTTTGCTGGAAGACAGTTTATATAAAAAAAGAATCGGAAAGAGGATTAAACCCTTCCTTGATGAAGTTTGCAATGATTTAATACCCGAAGAGAAAAAAAGGGCAATTGTTGCGTAATTTAATCATGAGTATATAAGCGATACTACGAAATATATTACCTCTGTTACCGCAATCATAATCCTGAAATATATCTAAAAGCTACAAAAAAGCTAAAAATTTCTCCGGAATTCAGTGTATCAATTGAAGATTCAATTATTGGAGTCCGGTCCGCAATTCAGGCGGGATTAAAGACATATGTTTTTCTTAATGGAATAAATTAGAAAAAAGATTTTAAAAAAATTTACAAATTGCGAGTTTCATTAAATCGGAAAAGGATTTCTACGCTACATTTTCTTAATCTCTTCCGCCTCTGTTTTAATTCCTCTGAAAGTTAATTTAGATTAACTTTTGTTAACCATTTTGAATATCTATTTTCCTTACCTTTGACTATATTTAAAAAAAGTTTCCTTATTTGGGCAGTAATTGGACCAATAATTCCATTTCCTATTTTTCTTCCATCAACCTCTATAATCCAAACTAAATGAGAACCAATTCCGGTAATAAATGCTTCATCAGCGATATAGACCTCAGTCCGGTCAATATTCTTTTCTTGGACTGGTATTCCTAGATCGATTGCTAATTCAATAATAGTTTTATTGAATATACCATCAAAAGTATCTACATATCCTGGTGGAGTGATGAGCGTTCTATCCCTAACAATAAAAAAATTAAAAACTCCATGAGTTAAATGCCCGTTCTGCGTTAACATCAATGCATCATCAAATCCCAATCTAATTGCTTCAGCTTTAGCTAATGAAGAATTCATATAACTACCTGCAATTTGCGCGTGTGATGGAATGACATTATCATCAATCTTAATCCAATTCGAGATGGTCATTTTTAGCCCTTTTTTTCTAGTTATATATTCATCAAGAGGTATCATATAGAGAGCAAAGTCATAATCTAGTTTGTTAAGATTGGCGCCGATTTTATAATTCTTTGCATAGGCTAGAAGCCGAAAATAGCAGTTAGTTTTGGGTTGATTTTTCTTTAATAAAGAAAACGTAATTTTTTCTAATGTTCTAATATCATATTTAATGAACTGATTGATAATCTTAAGTGAATTAAGAAAGCTTTTATAATAATCAGGCAGTTTAAAAATAGTAATATATTTTTTATCGGCTGAGATATAACTTGGGATTCCTTCTAAAACAGTAATTCCGTATTGGAGAGAAGAAGTCATAATACTCACCTTTGCCTGTTCAACTGGGAATATTTTTCCTTCAAAAAAAGCAAACGGAAGTGAATTATTTCTCATCCTCAAAATAAACCATATTTATTTGCCAGAGATCTAATGCCTTTTTCTTTTGTCTTTGCCTGTTTAAAAATGTTAAGCGCTTCTTCAGCTGGCGTTGTATTATGACGTACCCGGAATATAAGTGGTGATAAAAATCGTTCTTCACCATAACCGCGTTTCTCCAAACCTTTTTTGGCTAACTCAACTATATTTTCCAGTATTTCTGGTATCCAAATATTATCAATCTTTGAATTTATTTTTTGGTAAGGGACAACAGCGAATAGTTTTTTCCAAAAATCATAAGAAAAATTATTGACGACGTAGTTAAAAGATTCTTCCAGATTAGTCAATAAACCTAAATACAAAGCAAGAGTAGAAAATTCCTCATTTTTCGGAGGACAACTATCAGCTCTTGCCTCAATATATAATTTGGTGAAGTTGTTGTTCAACCAACCTGCCAGAAAAGATTCACCTCCTTCATAAGCTTCTCCAAATTCCTCGAGATTGGCTTTGAGTGAAAATTTAAAACGGAAACGGGAAAAATAAACTTGTCTTTGTATTCGTTCAAGATTAATTAACTCAGGCCTATTCACTTTAGTTAATTGACCATCTATTGAAACAGCATCCCAACCACCAAAAAGAGGAGATCTCCAAAAAGTTAAAAAATTGGGATCGTTACATACCCTATAAGGTTTCCCATCGTCAAAAAATAATGTCAAAAGGCGATATTGCATCAGATTAGAAAAATAGTCAGACCAACTAGTAATTTCCTTAACGGGCATACCAACTCTATCAACATCATTTTGATACGGACTTCTGAGAAATAGGTTTTTCCATGCCCATGGCCTGACTGTTAACATTCCTCCCGGACTCATTTTCCCACCGGAGATTGATCCGAAACGTAAAAAGAAAAAAATTACTCCGGTTAAGCGAATAATGATTCTGAAGAAAGGGATAGCCTCTTTAACGGAAACATCTAAAGACGGATTATTTCCTATAGTCCAGGAAAACCAATAATGATCCATTCCTCTATTACGAAGATGAGCGTATTCACCCCGCCAATATGTATGAAAAAGCGAATAGTATGCTCTGGTAGCTTCAGTTACCGGTGTAGTTTCTGTATACCAGATAAATAGACCTTGTCTTTCAAGTTCCGGCATTATAGTTTTATCCAAAAGACGTTGCTCTTTATCTAAATCAAACAGGTTATCTTGCGGTGGTAGTGTTGTCTCGAAAATACCTGAAGTTACATCAGATGTACATGTCCAATAATTTACGTCAAGTGATTTGCCAGGTCTATTCTTTTTAATTCTGATCAGAACATTAGTAGTAGGATCAAATATCGGTTCCCATCCTCTATTTAATAAAGTCCTCATAAAATCTTGATAAGAAAAAGGCGTTGCAGAACCATAAGGAGTTCCTAGGGGAGGATAGTGTTTTAAATTCGGTCTATAAACAAGAGCTCTTTCCAGTTCAATACTTATGTATCTTTTCTTCATTTTATTTTTGTCCTATAGCTACTAAGGCTATTCTAGGCATCTCTGCTACAAATCGCCCATTTTGTTGATAAAAAGAGAGGGTTTTGCGCCAGTAAGTATTTTCTTTAATAAAATCTGGAGGGAAACTGTCATAATGAATATATTTGCGGATAAGGTGAGATATTCTCTCTCTGACTTCCAAAAGACTACGGTTGACTTTTAATTTTTCAAGTCCGTACATATTTAAAACATAATCCATCAGTCTGTTATATGAATTTTGTTTATTTGAATCTGAAATAACAAATGGATCATACATCTGAAAAATCTTGATATTTTTAAAGCCACTATTTTTAAGATAGATTCGAAGTTTGGCTTTGGAAAAATGGGAATATTTATGTCCAGTGGTTGAATATTTATCAACCACTTCATGAAACCAAAGTTCTATAGGAGAGTTTTTCTCAAAATCGTGAATTATTATTTTACCTTTTGGTTTAAGTACACGTTGTGCCTCTTTAAAAACTCTAAGTCTTTGAGACTCCGGTATATGATGTGTTCCATAGGCTATTATAACTGCATCAAAAGAATTATCTTTAAGGAATAAATACTGAGCAGGTTGTCTTATTGCCGGTAAACCATATTTAAGTGCATTAATGATCATATCTTCAGCAATGTCTCCTGTAAGTATAAGAAGATGATTCGCCCTTTCTTTCATAAGAAGACTATAGGCTCTAGCTATTGTTCCATCTCCTCCTAAAACATCAAGAATTTTATATGTATGAGACAGTTTTACGAGATCCTGACTTGACACTGCTAAACTTAGCAATTTATTGATTCCAACAATTCTCACTAAAGGATCTCTTTGTGCTTCCATATAGGAATCTCCCCTTCCACCCTTTTCTTTTCCTTCAAAATCCGTCGGTATTTTAGTCATCTTATTAATAATTGAAAGGGTTTTTGGACGATCAAACCAAAACGTTTCATAGAATTGAGGAAATTTTTTTGCCATTAATTTCAGGTAACGAGCTAAACTAAATTCAGACAGATAGTGGTTGTTTTTATTCACGTCCATCACTGACCCACCTTTATTTTATGGAGTAAAATTATAAGGAGAGTGATTCTCAACAAAAATTTCCAGCCATAATGTAATCACTAATACTGCAAAGAGTAGATCACTATATTTTATACGTGTTTTCCTATTAAGATGTCCAGTCTTATACTCTCTATACATTTGTGAGACAACTTTACTATTAACAAAACCATAATGATCTAATATTCGCGCTGAGAATAAATACTCAAGCTCTCTTGGCAACTTGTCTATCCAAGTGGAAATCGGCCCAGAAAAAGGATGTTTTCTGCGCCAAAGAATTTCTTCAGGAAGAAGTTGAGTTTTTTCCATTACTTTACGTAGGATATATTTTTCTATTCCTTGAGAAAATTTCAATTCAGGAGCTAAACGAAAAGCTAAATCTACAATTTTACTATCCAGGTATGGAGAACGGCATTCTACCGGGCAACTCATACTTGTTCTATCCAGGATTACTAACATAAATCCTTCAAGCCGCAATTTAAGCTCTAAAAAGAGCATCGAATTTTCATAAGAAGCACTGGAAGTCAATTTTTCTAATTCACGAATTCTTAGTAAAAAATCATACTTAGCTAAAGAAGTTCCTTGAAGTATCTTTTCTCTTACATCCAAATCAAAACAATTATCGTCATCCCAAATTACATAACGTTCAAGTGTAGATAAAGAGGGGTTGAATAATTTCGATTTCGATTTAATTTTTTCAGATAATTTTGGTATCGCTTTTTGATAATTTCTCTGTTGATGAGCATCGAGCGTATTCCATTTTCTAATAATTCCATCAACTATTAATCTGCCGGAATAACCGGCAAAGAGTTCGTCGCTTCCATCACCGGAGAATAGAACACGCGTATTATTATTTCTGGCTTCTTGGTAACATTGATATGAAGGAATGATCATCCCAGCTGAAATCGGTTCTCCCATGGATGAAACTATCTGTGGTAAGAGATTAATATCTTCTGTATTACAGTTAATCCAGTGATGTTTTGTTTTTACCTTTCTTACGACTTTTTCGATGGCTGTTAGATCCTCCGGATCATCTTTGACATGAACACTGAAAGTATGAATATCTCTTTTTCTTATAAAAGATTTAGCAAGAGAAGTTATAGTAGATGAATCTATACCCCCACTTAAGGAAGTTCCAACTTTAAGATTTTTATCCGTATCCGTTCTCAGTTTTACCGAATTAAATAGAAGTTTTCCTAGTTCTTCCATGGCTTTTTCCTCAGAAACTATCGGGGGTTGAATAATCTCAGGGCTCCAATAAATTTTGCGTGACAATTTCCAGTTTTGATAATCGAAAATAAGAATTGAACCAGGCTCAAGTCTTTTAACTGATTTTAATATTGTATTAGGGTATGGAACATATCTAAAGGTAAAAAACTCAGCTAAAGACTGCTTATCAATTTCTTTATCAACTAAACTACTGGTTAAAAGAGGAGAGAGAGTGGAAGCAAATAGGAAATGATTTGAGTTTAGTGAATAAAAAAGCGGTTTCTCACCTATACGATCTCTGATTAAAATTATTTTTCCATTTTTGAAATCAATTAAAGCGATCGCAAACATACCCTCTAGTTTGTTGATAAAATCTAAAGAGTATTCCTCATAAATATGGGGTATAACTTCCCCATCACACTCACTTTTATAGTTATGTCCTCTCCGAATTAACCACTCTTTAAGGGTTTTCCAGTTATAAATTTCACCATTATAAAAACAAGCGATACTTTTATCTTCACTTAAAAATGGCTGATCACCGTTATTTGCGTCATTAATAGCAAATCTAGTGTAACCTAGGTGAATAAGGGGGGAGAAATGGAATTCTTTTTTTAGATCTGGTCCGCGGTGATTCAACTGACGGAGCATTATTTTTAAAGTATTAGCATATATCCGGTCTTCTTTCTGGAGGATACAACCCGCTATACCGCACATGATAATGATGAGTCTACATCTAAAAACAATAGAAATCAATTGAATTTGAAGTTGGACTGATTTAGGTTTAAAATTAGACTACTAATATATGCCTAAAATAGAAAATTGCGGTATTTCCGTTGCCGAAAATGATTTAGGTCGTTTT
>MFJM01000065.1:0-1466 GCA_001779205.1 Candidatus Gottesmanbacteria bacterium RIFCSPHIGHO2_02_FULL_39_14 | reverse complement strand
AGGGATATGATAATCGAAAACTTCGTTTTGTTTTTCGCTTACGCCTATTATTAATCCGCCTCTGGCTTTAATCTCCATCGCATTTGAAAGCGTAGAAAAATATGTTTCATCAGAGGGGGCAAAAACAATATAGGGAGTTCCCCTTTTAGCAAGTGCAATAGGACCATGCTTTAACTCTCCACCGGAAAATCCTTCGGCATGAATATATGAGTCTTCTTTTATTTTCAAAGCAGCCTCCAAAGCTATCGGGTAAGAAAGTCCGCGACCGATTGTATAAATATGTTCATGACGATAAAACAGTTTTACTAGGGGATTAATAAATTCTTCCTGATATTTAGGATTTAAAATTCTGTTAAGTTGTTTAACAGAGTTCCTTAAAAGCAGATCTCCTTGGCTTTTTTTACCAATTAGTCCATAAGAGGTTAGTCCTAATATGCCGAGTTTAGCAATACAGGCCTTTGTTGTCACAACGCAAATTTCGGGTCCAGTCTCTAGCCAAATTTTATAATCAGCCAGACGATAGAGTGTGGACCCAAAAACATTGACCAGCGCAACGGTTTTAACTCCTTTCTTTTTTACATTCTTGAGGGGTTCTATTATATCTATAGTTTCGCCACTTTGGGAAAGGAAAATAACTAAAGTACTCTTATCAAGAAATGGTTCTTTATAGACAAATTCACTACCGGCGACCGGAATAACTTCCTTTTTAGCAACCTTGGATAAAATGTATGATCCGGCTATTGCTACATAATAAGCAGTCCCACAGCCAACGACATAAATCTTTGAATACTTTTGTAGAAGGCTTACCAAGTTCGTAATTCTTTCTGAAAAATTCTGAGAGATGTTTTCTAGGACTCTTGGCTGTTCATAAATTTCCTTGAGCATAAAGTGGGGAAAATTCTCTTTTGTTGCAGTTGTTGTTTCCCAAGTGATCTTTTGCACGCTGAGTTCGATTTTATTACCTGTTTCTACCGAAAAAAGGTTTATCCTGTCTTTTGTAATTTGAGCAAGCTGGTTATCCTCAATAAAAATAACGTCTTTGGTTAAAGATAATAAACAGTTGGCATCTGATCCTACAACATTTTCTCCTCTGCCTATCCCTACAACAAGCGGAGACCCTGTTTTTACAGCGATTAGAGTCTTACTGGAAGCTTCAATTACCAAAAATGCTGATAAACCATGAAGCCTTAAAAAAGCTCGTCTGACAGCTTCGATTAAGGTGAATTTTTTACAATAGTCTTCGATCAAATGTGCTACTAACTCCGTATCCGTCTCAGAGATAATTTTATGCTTCTTTTCCAACAGATTTTTTATCTCCTGGTAGTTTTCTACTATTCCGTTGTGTACTACTGCTATTTTGCCTGAACAATCAAGATGCGGGTGTGCATTCACGTCAGTTACCCCACCATGTGTTGCCCAGCGGGTATGGCCTAAGGCCAGATTGCCTTTGGGTAAATTTACCGAAG
>MFJM01000064.1 GCA_001779205.1 Candidatus Gottesmanbacteria bacterium RIFCSPHIGHO2_02_FULL_39_14 | reverse complement strand
ATGACTAAAAAACCAGAGGTTGATCTGCCGCGCTATTTTTAAACAATACCAACCGTTTTGTGGACGCTTCTGTGAGCGGGTGAGGGGAAATCGAACCCCCGCCTCATCCTTGGGAAGGACGCATCCTGCCATTGGACCACACCCGCAATCAATTTCTTAAATGCATTTCCTCCTTTATATGATTTAATCTGTCTTTCTCGTAATTTTGCTTCTTTAGAAGTTTTATATTCTTCTTTATAAATTAAATTCCAGACTCCCTTTTGTCTAGTAAATTTTGTTTGACCTCTATTATGTTCATCTATTCTTCTAGTTAAATTGTTGGTACATCCAGTATAAAATCGTTTCGATTTATTATTTTTCAGTATATAGATAGCATACATAATCAGAAATCGAACCCCCGACCTCCCCGCCTATGGCGGGACATCCTGCCATTGGACCACACCCGCATTCAAAACTTAAATAATATTATATACCTATCTTACTCCGGTTTAAAACTGCGAAGCAATGAAGTATAACAGGAAAATTGGGGATAAAAATAAATACCGACAGGATCGGTAGGAATTTATTTGCTTTTTCTTTTTAACCTACTTCGGCAGCATCAGAACATTACCTGGATAAATCAAGTCAGGATTGGTTAAATTATTATATTCTAATATTCTGGTCCAGTCATATCCCGTTCCGTATTCTCTTTCGGCTATTTTCCAGAGACTGTCATCTTTGACAACCGTATATTTTTTAGGCGGAGCCTGGGTAGATAAAATTTCTCCCGGTGGCTTAATAACTTCAGCTATGGGAATTGTCAATTTTTGTCCTACCTCCAAATAATCGGGACTGGTAAGATTATTAGCCTCAGCTAAAGTAACCCAATTATACCCGGAATTGTAATGTTTAAGAGCTATTTCCCAGAGAGTATCACCTTCCTGAGTGGTATAAGTAGTCGGCAATACCGGTAGGCCGGCTGGTTGTTCTTCTTCGGCTTTCTTTTGCTCTTCCTGAGTTTTCTGAATTTGGTTTTTGACAAAATAGTTATAAGTTAGAATACCTGCCACCAGTACAACTAAAAATCCCAGAGTTATGGAAATATATGATTCAGGCAGCTCCAGTTTTTGGCGTAGCTTTTTCCACATTAAATGCTTAACGCCTCCTTTCTGGGCAGAAGTGAGGATCAATTGAGCGGGCCCGACCGGATTCGAACCGGCGATCTTCGCCTCGACAGGGCGACATGTTAACCGCTACACCACGAGCCCCTTCGACTTCGCTCGGAATGAACCCTCTCTTTTTGCGATAATATCAGATCGTTGGTAAAGGGTCAATACGTATGCTAGTATTTAATCGATGTTGAGCAAATTTAGTAATGAAGAAATAGCCAGACTGCTTCGTCAGGTTGCTGCTGCCTATTCAGTCAAAGGTTTTAACTATTTCCGTATTATAGCCTATGATAAAGCTGCCGAAACGGTAGAAAAAAGTAATATTGATATCAAAGATTTGTGGGATGAAAATCGTCTGGTTGATTTACCCGGTATAGGCAAATCAATTGCTGAATATTTATCGCAACTTTTTAAAACCGGCCATGTCCGACACTTCGAAGAAGTATTCAAAGGTCTTCCGAAGGGTATGTTTCCTCTTTTGGATGTCTCCGGATTCGGTCCTAAAAAAGCCTATAAAATAAGCAAACAATTTAAATTATATAATCCGCAAACAGTTGTCAGCAGCCTGCTTAAGATCGCTAAATCAGGTAAAATTGCCCGATTGCCGGGATTTGGTAAGAAATCCGAACAAGATATTATTGAGGCTTTAGAACGCTTTAGACAAGGTCAGGCGAAACAGAAAAGAATGCCTTTGCCCTATGCTTTTGCTACCGCTAAACTCATACTTGAGTATTTGAAGAAAAATCCATTAACCGTGAAAGCTTATCCTCTTGGTAGTTTAAGAAGAATGGTCTCAACCATCGGTGATATTGACATTGCAGTAGCCACAAAAGAACCTAAAAAGGTCATCGATTGGTTTTTGAAATATCCTAAAACAAATAAAATTATTGAAGTCGGAACTAGTGGTGCCACAATTTATCTTAATACCGGCCAACAGATTGATTTAAGGGTCCAATCTCCCCAAAGTTTTGGCGCCATGCTTCAATATTTTACCGGCAGCAAAGCACACAATATTCATCTCAGAGAATATGCTCTAAAAAGAGGTATGTCACTCTCGGAATACGGTATAAAAAAAATAAATGCGAGAAAGAGTATTAAAACATACGCTTCCGAAGAAGAATTTTATAAAGCTGTAGGCTTACCATGGATTCCGCCGGAACTTCGTGAAGACAGGGGAGAAATTGAAGCTGCTCAAAAAAATTATTTGCCTGACCTTGTTGGACGTTCCCATATTAGAGGTGAAGTCCATGTTCATTCCAATTATAATTTAGAACCGTCTCATGATTTAGGCAGTTCATCATTAACGGAATTATTAAAAGTAGCTTCCCTAATGAACTATGAATATTTAGGTATTAGTGATCATAACCCGAGTATTTCCAAACATACTGAAAATGGAATAATAGATATTTTAAAAAAAAGAAAATATAAGTTTGAACAAATTTTATTGAGTAATAAAAATGTTCGAGTAAAATTATTTATCATGCTTGAAGTTGATATTCTTCCTGACGGGCAATTAGCCCTTCCTGAAAAAGCTTTCAATTATCTCGATGCTATCATTGTTTCTGTTCACAGCAGTTTTTTCTTAACTAAAGAAGCGATGACTAAGAGAATTTTAAAAGGCCTTTCACACCCTAAAGCAAAAATATTAGGCCATCCAACAGGCAGATTAATTGGCAGCCGGGAAGCATATGATGCTGATTGGAGAGCAATTTTTGACTTTTGCCGGCTAAAAAATAAAGCTCTGGAAATTAATGCTTATCCTGATAGACTTGACCTGAATGATTATATGGTCAAAAGAGCTATAGAGAATCATAATAAGCTGATAATAAATACTGATAGCCACCAAAAAGAGCAACTAAGTCTTATAAATTACGGGATTTCTGTTGCTCGTCGCGGCTGGGCGACTAAAAATGATATACTTAATACCTTATCCTACCAAGAATTTAAAAAATGGTTAACAGGATAAAAGGAGGTGAATAATATGCTCATCGGTCTTTTGTTAGTTTTAGGATTAATAGTTCTCTATATTTGGTCTGTCTATAATAACCTGATTGCCCTTAAAGTCCGGGTTAAAGAAGCCTGGAGTCAGATAGATGTTCAACTAAACAGACGCGCTGATTTAATTCCCAATTTAGTTAAGACGGTTAAATCATATGCCAAACACGAAAAAGAACTTTTTGAGAATGTTACCAAAGCCAGATCATCTCTTTTATCAGCCGCGACCCCGGTAGAAAAAGCCAAAGCCGAAGGTGAATTGCAAAAAGTCTTAAAATCTCTTTTTGCTGTTGCCGAAAATTACCCCCAGTTACGTGCTAGTGAGACTTACCTGCAACTTCAGAAAGAATTATCCGATACTGAAGATAAGGTATCATTTGCCCGCCAATTTTATAATCAGATCGTTTCCGATTTTAATGCCAAGATACAGATGTTTCCGCAAATGATAATAGCCCAACAAATGAAGCTGACCCCGGCAGAATTTTTTAAGACAGTTGAAGAAAGCAGAAAAAAAGTCACGGTAGATCTGTAAACATTATGTCCATCTACGAGCATATACAGGGAAATAAAATCAAGACTGTTTTTATTATGGTCTTTTTTACTCTCTTTACGACCATGTTGGCTTATTTGTTAGGTAAAAGTTTAGGTTATGGTACCTCTTGGGTAGGTATAGCTCTTGTATTTACCGGTGTCACAAGTATAGCCAGCTATTATTATTCCGATAAGATAGTTTTAAGCATTTCCGGAGCCAGGGAAGCTGACCGTTCTAAGGATTTTGACCTTTATACTGTTACTGAAAATATAGCTATAGCCGCCGGACTACCTAAGCCGAAAGTCTATTTAATTGACGATAGCGCTCCTAATGCCTTTGCCACTGGTAGAGATCCCTTTCATGCCGTCGTCTGTGTCACTACAGGTTTGGTTAAAAAGCTAAACCGGCGGGAATTGGAAGGGGTTATTTCTCACGAAATTTCTCATATTGCTAATTTCGATATTAGGTTAATGGCTATCGTAACAGTTTTGGTCGGTATGATTGCTCTATTGTCTGATTGGTTTACCAGATCTCTTTGGTGGAAAAGAGACACCGACCGGGAGCGAATTTCGGCTGCAGTTATGATTATTAGTCTCATCCTGGTTTTTATATCTCCTTTAATCGCTACTCTTATTCAGCTGGCGGTCTCCAGACGTCGTGAATTTTTGGCTGATGCCTCCGGTGCTCTTTTAACCAGAAATCCCCAGTCCCTGGCCAGTGCTTTGGATAAAATATCTAAAGATAGGGAAGTTCTTGAGGCAGCCACCAACGCTACCGCCCATTTATATATCATCAATCCCTTTAAAGAAAAAAAATTTTCTGCCTGGTTTGCCAGTCTTTTTAACACTCATCCACCTATTGAAGAAAGAATAAGAATCCTTAAAGAGATGTAAAATTATTCCGCATGTCGTTTTTAGATAACGTAGCTATACTGATCGGTAAAGTAAGTATTCTGGTAAGTAGATTTTTCAAACTAGGCTACGGCGGTACCTGGCCCGGAGAAATTGCCCTGACTATTTCTCCTGATATCCTTAAACATTTTTCCTCTAAATTAAAAATGGGAATGGTCTTGGTCGCCGGTACCAATGGCAAAACCACTACTTCCTTGATGCTTAAATCTATTTTAGAAACGGCAGGATTTCGGGTCATCCATAATATTTCTGGAGCAAATTTACTAAACGGCCTTGTCTCAGCTTTTATTAATTCTGCCTCTCTTTTCGGGCATATCTCGGGTTACGATATCGCAGTTTTTGAAATTGATGAAAATACTTTACCTCTCGTGGTTAACAAAATCACTCCGCTTATTGTTATCTGTCTTAATTTATTTCGGGATCAGTTGGATAGATATGGAGAAGTTGATGTCATAGCTGATAAATGGCACAATGCCTTAACCGCACTTCCCTCCTCTTCAACGGTTATTCTTAATTCTGACGATCCCCAGATAGCATATTTAGCTAAAAATTTGAAAGCCAAAGTTATTTTTTTCGGCGTTAATGATCCCTCTTCTTATCGACAAAAGCTGGAACATGCCACCGATTCCATTTTTTGTCTTGCCTGTTTTCACCGTCTGCATTTTTCAGGTATCTATTTTTCTCATCTCGGTATCTGGAAGTGTGATCATTGCGGATTAGAACGGCCTAAGCCGGATTACCATAATTGGCAGTCTCCCTTACCCGGCTTCTATAATCGCTATAATTTTTTGGCTGCCGTTGCCGCTGCCTCACAATTAACAATTAGAACTGAAATTATCAAAAAAACTTTAAAGAATTTTTCACCGGCCTTCGGTCGGCAAGAACAATTTAAATATCAGGGTAAACAAATATCAATATTCCTTTCCAAAAATCCGGCCGGATTCAACGAATCTCTTAAAACTGTCATTAGTCTCAAAGCAGCTACCATGCTGATAGTTTTAAATGACAATATTCCGGATGGCCGTGATGTCTCCTGGATCTGGGATGTCGATTTTGAAAATCTCCCAAAACAAATGAATATCATCCTTTCCGGTACCCGAGTATTTGATTTAGCACTTCGATTGCATTATTCCGGTCGTCAATTTATTACCGAAGAAAATTTGGAAAATGCCATCAATAAAAGCTGCCAATATCTTCAATATAACCAGACACTTTTTTGCCTGCCGACTTATTCGGCCATGCTGGAAATCAGAAAAATAATAACAGGAAAGAAAATTCTCTAACGACCAATGACCAACGACTATAAGCTAACCATCGCCTGGTTATATCCTGATCTTATGTCAACTTATGGTGACCGGGGAAATATTATTTGTTTGCAAAAAAGATGCCAGTGGCGGGGAATAGATGTAAAAATTAAACCTATTACTCTAGAGACTCAAAACTCACAACTGTCTGGCTGTAATCTGATTTTTATGGGCGGTGCCCAAGACAGGCAGCAGAAGTTGGCTGCCAACGATTTCTTGAATAATAAAGCACCGGTAGTTAAACAAATGATCGAAAATTATATACCGGCTCTGTTTGTCTGTGCAGCTTATCAACAGATTGGCCATTTCTATCGCCCCTTCCAAGGTCAGGATATCATTGGTGCTTCAATTTTTGATTTGTCCACTATCCATCCGGGTGATCAGGCCAAAAGGCTCATCGGTAATGTTGCTGCCCGTCTGATTTATCCTGATGTGTTGTCCGGCACAGTTATCGTTGGCTTTGAGAATCATGGAGGACGGACCAGTTTGGGTAATAAGTTAAAACCTCTAGCAAAAATAATAGGCGGTTTCGGTAATAACGGCCAGGACGGCTTTGAGGGAGCTTTTTATAAAAATGCCATCGGTTCCTATTTCCACGGTCCGCTCTTACCTAAAAATCCTCAAATTGCCGATTGGTTGATAAAATCTGCCCTTGAGGTAAAATACGCTAAAAATATAACCCTGGCCTTTCTTGACGATAGTCTTGCACAACTTGCCCGTCAAAAAATATTAGACAGACTAAAGATAATTTATGAGCGATAAAAAAGAACTTAATTTCCTTTATAAAGTTACCCAAACTGTTCATAGTTTAGAAATCGATAAAGTTTTAAAGGAAATTGTCAAAATAGCCATCCAAGTAACCTGTGGCGATTCCTGTTTAATCTATATTCTGGATAATAAAAGAAATGAGTTGGTATTGCGCGCTTCTAAAAATCCGCATCCTGATTTATTGAGAAAAATAAAAATGAAAGTCGGAGTTGGTCTCACCGGCTGGGTAGCTAAGGAAAAAAAGCCTGTCGCTATCTCTTCCGGTGCTTCCCGTGACAGTCGCTTTAAATTTTTCAGAAGCTTGCCCGAAGACCGTTTTGAAGCATTTTTATCCGTACCGATCTTGAATAAACACGGCGTCTGCGGAGTTATCAATGTCCAGCATCAGCAAAAACACATACATTCCAAAATGGAAATTAATCTCCTTTCTGCAATCGGTAAATTAGTCGGTGGCGCCGTGGAAAATGCGCTTCTTATCGAAGAATCCCTGGCTTTAAAGGAAGCTTTGGATTTGAGAAAATTAGTCGAAAAAGCCAAAGGAATATTAATGAAAAAAACCGGACTTTCCGAAGATGAAGCCTTTCATCGTTTACAGAAGGAAAGTATGAATACTCGTAAATCGTTGAAAGAAGTTGCCGAAGCCGTCATTCTTGCCCAAAAATTAAGTCTTGACAAAACCTGAACAGATCAGCTAGGATATAAAAATATCGTACTGATGCGATAAAAGACAACGAAGTCTTCCGATCCCGTAAGTCAACGGGGAACGAAGACTTTTTTTATTATTCAAATTTATTTTAGGAGGAAAATTCATATGGCAGGTTTTACCGTCCACGAAGTTCTTGCTCTGGCAAAAAGAGATAAAGTAACCTTTATTGATTTGCAGTTTACTGATTTTTTGGGCAATATTAAAAGTTCGACCATTCCTGTATACAATCTGGAAGGTGCTTTGAATAAAGGAATTTGGATTGATGGTTCTTCAATTGAAGGTTACGCTCGCATCCATGAATCAGACATGTATTTAATGGCTGATCCCGATACTTATGCTCTGCTTCCTTGGAGGAATAATATTGATACGGGTAGAGTTGCCAGACTTATTTGTGATGTTTATAAACCTAATCATGATCCTTTTGAAGGCGACCCTCGTTATATTTTGAAAAAAGTTCTTTCTGAGGCTAAGAAATTAGGATATGATTATTATACCGGACCGGAATGCGAATTTTTTCTTTTCCCTAAAACTGCTGACGGTATGATCCTTAATCGGTCCGCCGGAAATGGATTTTATTTCGACCTGATAATGGATGAGCCGTATCTCATCAAAAGGGAAATCATGGAGGCCTTAAACGATATGGGTATCAAATCGGAAACTTCCACTCATGAGGTAGCTGATAACCAGCATGAAATTGACATCCGCTATGATCATGCCCTTAAGACGGCTGATAATACCATCACTTTAAAAATGGCTGCCAAGTTTATCGCTTATAAACATAACTTTCATGCTACTTTCATGCCTAAACCTTTTTTTGGCATTAACGGCAGCGGCATGCATACTCATCAGAGTTTGTGGAAAAACGGTAAGAATGCTTTTTATGATAGAGCTGATAAATACGGCTTATCCAAAATTGCTTATAACTTTCTGGCCGGTCAGTTAAAGCATGTCCGGGAGATTACCGGTATTTTTGCCCCAACTGTAAATTCCTACAAGAGGTTAACACCGGGCTATGAAGCGCCGGTTTATGCCTGCTGGGCCAGGATAAACAGATCAGCCCTGATTAGAATTCCTAAAGTATCTAAAGGATTGGAGGATAAATCAACCAGGCTGGAAATCAGAAGTCCTGATCCGTCAAGTAATCCTTATCTGACTTTTGCCGTTCTCTTAAAAGCCGGACTTGAAGGAATAAAAAAAACCCTGAATGCTCCAGATCCGGTTGAAGAAAACCTTTTTGAATTCGATGATGCCAAGTTGGCAAAACACTATATCAACAAGCTTCCGGCCAGCCTGAATGAAGCCATCACGGAAATGGAAAAAGGCAAAATCGTCAAGGAGTTATTTGGGGAATATACCTGGAAGCGCTATCTTGAGGCTAAGTCTGAAGAATGGGACGACTTCCGCATCCAGGTTACCGACTGGGAAGTAGACCGCTACCTCAAAGTGCTCTGAATAAAGTAAAAATACTTTAGAATTTATAAAAAAGAGATCTTCTAATAAGGTCTCTTTTTTATAGGAAAAATTTAAAAATTGACTTTTGATTTAGATAGAAGTACATTACCTAAATCGATAAATAAATATGATACAAAATGGTGAAAAAATATCGCAACAACCAAGTGACATTTTAAGAATTATTCCAAATTGGGAAAAATTTTTTTCAGAAAATGCACAGTATTTACAGAAAAAGGTTGTTAGTATTGCTCAGGGTGGTACTATTGACGCAATTAAAGATCATGAAGGTAGGTTAACACCTATTGCCCATCCGATAACTATTGAGTTAACTGGAAATTCTTCTGCTTTGGAAATTGTCAGATTATTTCAAGAAAAAGCTCTTGACCACCGAAATTTAGGTGATTTATATAATTGGACATCAACCTATCCTGCTGGAAATATTCCTTGGCAAAAAGTTGAAGTAAAATACGCATTAAGAATTAGCAGTTTTGATTCAGGACAAGAATTGAATCCTCATTTTCTTGCATCTATTTAATTCTTATATGACCTATTACAAGAGGTTGATGTTATTTGTCTCTCAGGCGGAACAGATTCATTAGCTAAAAAAGTGGCATTATGCTCAGTTTTATTATCATCATATCTGATAAAAAATAATAAAAAAATTATTTTTCACGGTTCACCGGAATCAGGTTATAAACAGAATTCTTTGGCCGTGGTTAATATAACCGGTGGTCTCTATACGGCCATTGAAGAGGAACTGCCTGGAGGCGCTTATACGGTAACTACGTCTAAAAAAGAAAAAAATAAACAACCTATGATTCATATTTTACCGGGATTAGGTACTGTAAAATTACACTCTGATGGTTTTTTCTATTCTCCAAATTCTACGCCGCTTCTCACAATTGACGGAGGTAATGTTCATAAATATCCTTTATATGACGATTTAAAAGAAAGAATTAAATATATAGAACTTTTTCCAGATTTTTCCGAACACTATTTAACACATGAAGATGAAATAACTAAATTTGAACATGCTATGAATAATACTAGAATTGAAACAGTAGAAAATGATATTCCAGCTTTGGAGGAGTTTTATAAATATGGTTTCAGAATTTTTCTAATAAAAGCTCGGGGGTCAGGTACAGCCTCACCAAAATGGAAAAAAGCAATTGAAGATATACTGAGAAAGAAAGATACAACGGTTCTAATTATAACTTTGGCAGATCAGGGAGATGTTGATTTACAAAGATACAGCGCTGGTCTTTCAATAAAAGGTGTATTGAGTGGCAGGACGTTGCGTGAAGATGCGGCTTTTATGATAGCAGCATTGAGTCATGAATTAATTTATAATCACAATTACAAAATAGATCAAATTCAGGAATTGATAGAAAGGTATTGTTGGCTAGCTGGAATTCTTTAGAAGTATTAAAATTATTAATTATAAGCTCTATGAAAAATCAGAAAGCGATTACAAAAGATCAGGTAAAACACCTGGCAAAACTGGCTAATTTGAAATTAACTGATAAAGAGCTGGAAAAGCTTTTACCGCAATTTACATCTGTTGTTGATTTTGTCTCGAAAGTCCAATCTTTAAATACTAAAAATATTCCTGAAACATCTCAGGTGACAGGTTTGGAAAATATTTTTCGTGAGGATTTAATTGATAAAAACAGGATGTTTACACAAGATGAAGCTCTTTCCAATGCCAAGAAAACATATAAAGGCTATTTTGAAGTTGATGCCATATTTGAAGAATAAAATGTTGATAGATAAATCATTAACAGAATTAGCTAGCGGTCTAATTAATAAAGAGTTCTCTTCCGAAGAAATTGTCAAGGAATGTTTTGATAAAATTGAAAAAATAAATTCCAAATTAAATGCTTTCACCACAGTTTTAGATAAAGATGAAGTCATAAAAAAAGCCAGGGAAAAAGATAATAAACGCACGGAAAATAATAATTCGCTTTATGGCTTGCCATTCATAATTAAAGATTCATATAATACCCGGGGATTTCCGACGACTGTTGCTTCAAACGTCTTGAAAAATTACATTTCTCCTTATGATGCTACTGTTTATAGCCGAATTCTGAATGCTGGAGCCATTTTAATAGCTAAAACCAATATGGACGCTTGGGGCCACGGTGCTTCATCGGAAAATAATGATTACGGACCAGTCAGAAATCCCTGGGATACATCCAGAGTAGCTGGCGGTTCCAGTGGAGGAAATGCAGCAGCAATTTCATCCCGAATGACTACTTTTGGAATTGGGGAAGATACCGGCGGTTCAATCAGAAATCCGTCAAGCTGGTGTAATATTACGGGACTGAAAGTAACTTACGGTAGGACTTCAAGGTATGGTTGTGTTCCATATGTATCTTCATTCGACACAATGGGTCCGATGGCTAAAAGTGCTGAAGATTGTGCTTTAATTTTACAGACGATGGCCGGTCAGGATCCATTGGATGCCACTAGCTCACCCAAAGCAGTACCTGATTATTCCAAAAATTTACAGAATAGAATCAGCGGTTTGGTTTTAGGCATGCCAAAAGAATGTTATGCAAAAGGACTAGACCCGGAAATAAAAAGCAGTATTGAGAAAGCTGCCGAACAATTTCAACAATTAGGTGTAAAAATTAAAGAAATTTCCATACCGCTTCTTGATTACGGAGTTGCTGTTTATTATCTGATCGGCACTAGTGAAACCAGTTCAAATTTGGCTAGATATGACGCAGTTCGATATGGTCAGGATAGATCAAATTTTACTAAAGAAACAATTCGCCGGATCATGTTGGGTACTTATGCTTTATCAGCCGGCTATTATGATGCCTATTATCGCAAAGCTCAAAAAGGACGGACGCTTTTCATAAAAGAATATAACAAAGCCTTATCCGAATGCGACGCAATCCTTATGCCGGTTGAGCCTATGGTAGCAACTAAAATCGGTGAGTTAATCAATGATCCAATTCAAAATATGCTGGCTGATATTTATACCTGCCAAACTCCAACCGGTTTGCCTTCTCTTGCATTACCTTGCGGTTTTAATCAGAGTGGTATGCCGATCGGCATGCAGTTAATTGGCAAAATGTTTACTGAAGAAAAACTTTTAAATATCGGCCATCAATATCAGCAGATGACCGATTGGCATAAACGTAAGCCGCCTTTAATTGAAAAATAATAATGGTGAATAAATATATTCCTATTATCGGTTTGGAAATCCATGTAGAGTTAAAGACTGTCTCCAAGATGTTCTGCGGTTGCAAAAACGATCCGTTCGGGGCTCAACAGCCGAATATTTATACCTGTCCTGTTTGCCTGGGACTACCCGGAGCGTTACCCGTTCCCAATCGAAAAGCAGTAGAATGGTGTCTTAAAATGGGGCTGGCCCTTAATTGTCAAATCCCCCTATTTTCCAAGTTTGACCGCAAGAATTATTTTTATCCCGATCTGCCCAAAGGCTATCAGATTTCCCAGTATGACCAGCCGTTTGCTGTAAAGGGTTCTCTTGTCATCCCGAGCGCAGTCGAGGGATCTCTCCGATTAAATCGGAGCTCAAACAAGTTGAGAGATTCTTCGGCTTCGCCTCAAAATGACGAAAGTATTGGTATAACTCGGGTCCATCTTGAAGAAGATACCGGTAAACTTCTGCATGCCGAGATAGCAGGAAAGAAGGTTACTCTTATTGATTTCAACAGAAGCGGTGTTCCTTTGATTGAAATAGTTACCGAGCCGGAGATCAGAAGTAGTGAGCAGGCGCGAAACTTCTTAAAAAAACTCCATCAAATAATCCGTTATTTAGGAATCTCAGACGCTGATATGGAAAAGGGAAGTATGCGTTTGGAACCTAATATTTCTGTTTTGTCTAACGACCAACGACCAACGACTAAAGACCAATTGCCTCCCTATAAAGTGGAAATCAAAAACATCAATTCTTTTTCTTTTGCTAAAAAAGCCATCGATTATGAAATTGACAGGCAGATAGAAATATTAGAATCCGGCAAAATACCTCTTCAGGAAACGCGCGGTTGGGATGAAAAAAAGCAAATTACTTTCTCCCAAAGAAGTAAGGAAGAAGCCCAGGATTACCGCTATTTCCCTGAACCGGATATTCCTCCTATCCGCTGGACACCAGAAGATATTAAAAGATTAAAAAACCTGATTCCTGAATTGCCAGATAAAAAAGTTGATCGTTTTATTAAAGATTATCAGTTAAGTAAAGAGGATTCTTTAAGAATAACCGAGAAGAAAGAAATAGCCGATTATTTTGACCAAGTGGTGAAATTTAAAAAAATTCCTCCCAAAACAGTCGCCAACTGGATAATCAATAAAAAAGTTGATATTGCCAAAGTTTCACCACAGGATCTGATTAAACTTATTTCTGCCAAAACTCAAACTGCGGTTATCTCCGAAAAAGAACTTGAAGTAGTTATTGATAAAGTAATAACCGCCAACCCCAAACCCGTTGCCGATTATCAGTCGGGTAAACAAACTGCCCTGATGTTTCTGGTCGGCCAGGTCATGCGTCATACCCAGGGTCAGGCCAATCCTCATACTACTCGCCAAATCCTCAAAAAGAAGATAAAATAACTAGTAATCCCAATTTACAATGCCAGAAAGCGGTGAATTACCATTTAAATCA
>MFJM01000063.1 GCA_001779205.1 Candidatus Gottesmanbacteria bacterium RIFCSPHIGHO2_02_FULL_39_14 | reverse complement strand
CAGAATTGGTTAGGCAAGATTCAAGTCCAATTGGCCCCCTATCTTCATTCGCATTTTTTTGCCAAAACATATGTCAGGATATTGCATTTTTTCCGGGAAACTAAAAATCTCAAATCCCTTTTTGATAAGCTGGGTCTAGAAGGCAAGCCCATCATTTTTATTGAACATCATCAGACACATGCCGCCACTGCCTACTATCAGCGTCCCTGGCAGGATCCGGCAACCGTCCTTACTCTTGACGGATCAGGAGACGGTTTATCGGCCACCGTTTCAGTCGGGGAAGGATTTAAGATTAAGAGGATTGCCGAAACCGTCTTTTATGACAGTCTTTCCAATAATCTCTATAGTGAAATAACCGGTTTCTTAGGTATGAAAAGATGGGAACACGAATATAAGCTTATGGGACTGGCTCCTTACGGACGGGATGACGGACTTCTTGATGAATTAAAAAAAGTTATCAGGATTAATCCGCGCAAGCCGCTTGAATTCCAAAATACTTTTAATGCCTATCTTTATGAGGTAACCGCCAGACTGACTAAAATCTTAGCCGGCCGCCGGTTTGACAATATTGCCTGGGCTACCCAGGAATATTTCGAAGAATTGTTAATTCAGTGGGTCAAAAACGCTGTTTCTTATACCGGTATAAATAATATTGTGGCTTCTGGGGGTGCCTTTCTCAATGTCAAGGCTAATAAAAAAATCCGCCAACTGCCTGGGGTTAATAAAACATTTTTTTATCCGGCAGCCGATGACGGCGGCACCCCGGTCGGAGCAGCCCTCGAAGGCTACGTCAAATGGTGTCAGGAGAAAAAAATTGCTCCTGAAATTATGCCTCTTAAAGATCTCTATTACGGGACTAATTATAACGATCAGGAAATTGAGTCTGTCCTAAAGAAAACAAAATGGCATCAAAATGCCGTTTTTTCCCCCAAAAAAATAGAACAAGAAATAGCCCGGCTGGTATTTAAAGGAAAAATCATCGGCCGCTTTTCCGGACGTGATGAATGGGGACCCCGGGCTCTTGGTAACCGCAGTATTCTGGCAGATCCCAGAAATTTAGCTGTCGTTAATAAACTGAATTTTACCATCAAACAGCGCGATTTCTGGATGCCTTTTGCCGCATCCCTCCTGGAAGAAGATGCCCGTTATTATTTAAAAGACTATCATCCGGCCAGATACATGATTGAAGCCTTTGATACCACAGACAAAGCCGGAGACTTCATCGCCGGCCTTCATCCGGTTGACAGAACCTGCCGGCCGCAAACGGTTAATAACTGGAACCCGTCTTTGCATAGAATTCTTGAATATTTTAAGAAATTAACCGGAGTGCCGGCTCTTCTTAATACCTCTTTTAACTTGCATGGATTTCCTCTGGTAGGTACATTTGATACAGCATTATCTACTTTTGAAAATTCCGGCTTGGACGTCCTGGCTTGCGGCAACTGGCTGATCGAAAAATGACTAAAGCAAAAATCCTGGTTACCGGCCTAAATGGTTTTCTAGGTACAAGATTTAAGGAATTATACTGTGATAAATTTCATATAACCGGATTTGAACATAAGGGTAAAAAATCAATTACGGAAAGAAAATATACTTTTGATCTGATTAAAAGCTCAACTGCGGATATTATCCTGCATCTGGCTGCCAAAACTCATATAGACCGCTGCGAAAAAGACAGGATATTTGGTAAGAAAAGCCAGTCCTGGAGAATAAATGTAGCTGGAACTAAAAATATAGCTGATGCCTGTGCCGAAAATCAAAAATTATTAATATATATATCAACAGAGTGCGTTTTTGACGGAAAAAAAAGCTGGTATCAGGAAACAGATGAACCTCATCCTATAAATTGGTACGGGGAAACCAAATTGCAGGGGGAGAAAGAAATTAACAGGAGCGGTGCAAAATTTCTAATTCTTCGTTCGACTTTGGCTTTCGGCCATCCCGTTATTCATCCTTTCGATCTGTTCCATTTTTTTCTTAATAAAATAAAAAATAACGATAAAATCATGGCGGTTGATAACCAGCTTTTAAGTCTGACATTTGTTGATGATCTGGTTAATGCTTTGACGGTCTTGATTCAAAATAAGGCACAAGGTATTTACCATTACGCCGGTGGGAAAAGAATTTCACCTTATAAATTTGCTTTGCTAATTGGAAAATTTCTTAACAAACCGGTTAAAATTACACCCGTTTCCCTTAAAGATTTTTTCGGCCCATCTGCTTCATTACGGCTTACAAATGCTGCTCTCTCATCAGCCAAAATAAAAAAAGAGTTTGATTTATCCCCATCAAATATACATCAGGCATTAAAAAAACTTCTTATAAAAGCATGAAAATATTGCAGGTAATTTCCTATTTTTATCCTGCCTGGGGTTATGGCGGACCGGGAAAACTGGTCTATGAAATTGCTAAATCTTTAGCAGATAAAAAACAGGACGTTACTGTTTTTTCGACTGATGCTTTTAATCGAGAGAGAAGAAGGAAAAATTCTGATTATTCTTTTGATCAGGAAAAATTCCGGGTCTATTTTTTTGCCAACCTCAGTAATTTTCTGGCTTACCGTTATAAACTTTTTATTCCCTTACTGATGTTTTTCCGTGTACTTAAAGATTTGCCTGATTTCGACCTAATCCACCTGCATGAATTTTTTACGGCAACTGTGGTGATTGTGGCAACTGTTGCCCGATTTTATCGTATTCCGTATCTTATTTCCCCTCACGGAACACTGGATAGTTTTAATTTGGAGCACCGTTCTTTTTTTAAAAAAATATTTATGAAATTGTTTGGCCTGAAAATTATTAAAAATGCCGCCGGATTTGCCGCTGCCACTTCCCAGGAAAGGAAAAGTTTGGTAAAGTTGGGCATTTCCGGAAACAAAATCCATCTTGTCCAAAACGGTTTGGATACCTCAGAATTCCAGAATATGCCCCCCAGAGGAAGCTTTAGAAAAAAATTCCATATTCCGGACTCGGCCTTAATCTTATTTTATTTAGGCAGAATTCACCATCTTAAGGGTCTGGATATTTTGGTCAGATCTTTCTCAATGATTCACCAAAAACAAAATATTTATTTAGTCATTGCCGGTTCTGATGATGGTTTTTTACCGGCTCTTAAAAAACTGGTTAAAAAGGAAAAAGTAGATCAAAGGGTTATTTTTCCCGGAGTTATTTCCGGTTATCTTAAACTTCAGGCTTACCGGGATGCCGATCTCTTCGTTTACCCTTCTCCTTCAGAGGGTTTTTCCATTGCCGTTCTTGAGGCTGCCGCTTCCGGTCTGCCGTTGGTTATAACCACAGGCTGTAAATTCCCCGAAATAGAAAAGTATCAGGCTGGTATAATCGTTTCATCGACAATTAATGGTCTGTATCAGGGTTTAAACAAGTTAATTAAAGACAAAAAATATCTGCTTACTGCAGGTATTAATGCCCGGAAAATGGTAACAAGATATTTCACCATTACGTCAATGACGGATAATCTTAAAAAAATCTACCAACAGGGTAAAATTAATTATACCCATCTTACTCCGGTTTGAAACTGGCAAGCAGTGAAAAACGGATTAGATGGGCATATACTGAAATGATCAGGCGCAAACCTGAGTCATTGAAGTATAAATATTGATTAAAATCCATGAAAAATATTAAAAAAGCATTTTATGAAGAAGCTTACCCTGAAAAAAGAAGTAAATTACAGTTAAGAAGCGGTCTCAGCTTTTTATACAATCTTTTCCGGAGTTTTGAAGACTATCGGGAAGACGCAGTTTATCGTTTGCTGCCCGGTGGGAAAACTCTGGCAGATATCGGTTGCGGTGACGGCAATTTTGTTATCAGGTCGCTTGAAAAATATGAAAATTGTTTTGGTACGGATATTGCCGGAACACGAATTTCTGCTACCCGAAAAAAAATATTAAAACTTCCCAAAAAATTCCGTCATAGAATTCGTTTCTATAACTCCGATGCCGACGAAAAACTTCCCTTCCCTGACCGGTCGGTCTCGACAGTTACCATGATAGCCTCTCTTGAGCATTTTTTTGATCCCTTTGGAATTTTTGAGGAAATAAACCGTGTTCTTGATAAAAAGGGTACAGTTATTTTTCAGGTTCCTAATCTGGCTTTTTTGCCACGGCGACTTACCGTACTTTTTGGGGGTTTGCCGCTTACTTCCGAAGATGATACCGGATGGGATGGCGGACACATGCATTATTTCACGGTAGGAAGTTTAAAGGATTTCCTCAAAAAATTCGGTTATCAAATTGAAATCATCACCTGTTCGGGAATCTTTGCCCCAGTAAGGCGCCTATATGTATCTCTTTTGGGAGCCGATATTATTATTAAAGCAGTTAAAAAAGACTAACCATTGATCATCAACCATCAACCATAAAATATGTGCGGAATTGCCGGAATATATGATTTAAATAAACAGAATATAAACCGGAAAGTGTTGCACCGCATGGATGAAGTGCTTGTCCATCGCGGTCCGGACGGACACGGTGAAATGATTGATAAAAATATTGGTCTGGCCAACCGCCGCCTGGCCATAATTGATCCTTCCCCTCTTGGCAGCCAGCCGATGGCCTCCCCAGATAGTAATTATTGGATTACCTTTAACGGTGAAATTTTCAATTTTCAGGAAATAAAAAACGGGCTTTTAAATGTTGGTTGCACTTTTAATACTAATACCGATACGGAGGTAGTTTTAAATTCTTTTATAAAATATAAAGAGGATTGTCTAAGAAATTTTATCGGCCATTTTGCCTTCGCCGTTTTTGACAAAAGAAAAAACAGTCTTTTTCTGGCCCGCGATCATCTGGGTGTTAATCCCTTATATTATGCGGTCTCCGATGGCATTTTTTTATTCGCCTCGGAAGTAAAATCCATTTTGGCCAGCGGATTGGTCAAAAGAGAAATAGACAGACAGACACTCTATCATTATTTGTCGACCTTTAGCATTTACCAGCCCGCAACCATTTTTTCTTCAATCAAAAGTTTGTTACCCGGTTCATACATGACCGTTGAAAAAGGCAATATTAAAGTAAAAAAATACTGGCATGTTCCTGACAGTTCTTCAAATATCATTGACTCTTTTTCAGATGCTCAAGAAAAGCTTGAAAAGCTGCTTGTTACCTCGGTTAAATATGCTACAGTTGCCGATGTTCCCGTTGCTGCATTTTTGTCCGGCGGTATTGATTCCTCAACTGTTGTTGCCTTAATGGCTCAAAATACCGGTAAAAAAGTTAAAACTTATTCTCTATTTGATCCGCAAGGAGCAGATTTCGACGAAAGGAAATATTCTAGGATTATAGCCCGGAAATTTAACACCGACCACACGGAATTTACTTTAAATGACAAAGACATTTTGCAGGGTTTTTCCGATTTTATCTATTATCTCGACCAGCCAAACGGTGAAGCGTTAGAAACATATTTTCTATCCTATGTAATCGCCAAAGATGTCAAGGTCGCTTTATCCGGTCTTGGCGGTGATGAATTATTCGCCGGCTACCACGGCATTATTTATAGTACTCGTCTGTTAAGCCGGCTATACCGTTATTTGCCTGAAGTTACCAAAAATGCTTTTTTATCACTGATCAAAATTATGCCAATTTCGTCAGACTTTAAAAAGACGCTTTCTCTCTCCTCAAAATTTTTAAATTTGTCAACTCCTTTAGAAAAGAGACTTTTCTTTTATTTTGTCTATAGCCAGGCAGAAAAGAAAAATCTATTTTCCCCAGATTTTTTAAATAGCAGCCGTAACTTGAATACCGCAGACTTATTATCAAGTGTCTATAGGTCGGCTAAATTTTCTAATGACCAAATCAATGGAATTGCCTATCTGGATCTTAACAGCTATACCCGTGACAATCTCCTGCTGCCTTCCAATATAGCCGGCATGGCCCATTCGCTTGAGATAAGAATGCCTCTTTTGGACAGAAGACTTGTTGAATTTTCCTTCTGCCTGCCGGAAGAATTTAAAATTCACAACGGTATTTCCAAATATATTTTCCGCCAAACAGTCAAAAAATGGCTGCCGGAAGTTATTTTAAGTCATAAAAAAACCGGCTTTGGATTGCCGAGAATAAAATATATGAAAGGTGTTCTAAAACCTCTTATTCTTGATGCCCTGAGCGAAAAATCAGTTAGCCAAAGGGGAATTTTTAATCATCGGTTTGTTAAGCAAGTTGTAACTGATTTTTATCACGCAGATTCGGGGAAAATGTTGTGGACAGAACATCTGCGTATTTGGACTCTTTTTATTTTTGAAATGTGGGCCAGAAGATATCTCGATTAACAGGATTTACATACTGTCATTCTGAACCCCGATGTCCATCGGGGTGAAGAATCTCTCAGCTTGTCTGAGATCTCGCATTCGCGAGAGATCCTTCGCTGACGCTCAGGATGACTATTTATAGCGTAACTCCAGATTTTGATTAATTTATGAAAATCGTTCATTTGATAGATTATTATCAGCCGCAAGTAGGTTATCAAGAATACTTTCTGGCTAAAGAACATGTTAAATCAGGTCACCAAACTTATGTTGTCACTTCCGACCGTTATCATAATTTTCCTGACTATGATTCAGTTTACGCCCCATTACTTGGCCAAAGGATTGTTGGAGAAGGAATAAAAATCGAACAGGGGATAAAAACCATCCGCCTTAAATCAATGGAAATACCCAAAACAAATCTCATTTTTTTGTTAGATCTCTATAAAACTATCAGAGATCTCAAGCCTGATTTGGTTCTCTGTCACGGAGTTTATTCTTTAACCTCATTACGAATTGCCAAAATCAAGGTAAAAATGGATTTTAAATTGATATACGACACTCATGCCGCCTCTTTTAATACTGATTTTAACCGTTCCTTTCTAAGAAAAATTTATCATTTTATTTATAAAGTCATTTTCATGGGCTCAATACTGAAAAATGCGGATAGCATTTTTGCCGTTGGGCAAGCCGAACAGGAATATGTCTGCCGTGATCTTAATTTGCCGAAAGAGGAAGTCCCCATTATAAGGTTGGGAGTTGATACTAAACTGTTTCGTTATTTAGTAAAATTAAGAAATGAAATTCGATCAACATTGAAAATAAAAAATGGTGCCACAGTCATTATTTTTACCGGTAAAATTACTCAAGACAAAGAAGTCCATGTTTTAGTTGAAGCGTTGGAAAAAATTCCCCCAAAAAAAATTGTACTTCTCCTGATAGGCGGCGGGCCGCCTGATTATCTTAATAAAATCAAAAAAATTGCCGTAAAAACCAGATTAATCCATCTTCCTTTTGTTGAAAATAATAAGTTGCCCGGCTTTTATTCCGCTTCGGATATTGCTGTTTGGCCCGGAGATTCATCAATTGCCATCCTTGAAGCCATGTCCTGCCGCCTGCCGGTGGTTTTACCAGATTATTTCGGCACTGCTTATTTAAACGCCAGCCCCGGAATTATCCGTTTCCGGAGGAGCAACTACCATCATCTATTTCAAAAAATTAAACTCCTGGCTTATAATCAGGATTTAATTAGTAAATTAGGCCTAATAAATCGTCGATTTGTAGTAAAAAACCTATCCTGGAACAAAATCGCACGGGAAATATTATTGATTCCCAAACGATAAACAAACATGAAAGACATAATTATTACTCCTTTTTCATCTAAAAAATTACTTGATCTGTCAGAAATTTGGCGCTATAGGGAATTGCTGTATATTTTTACCTGGAGAGATATAAAAGTCCGCTATAAGCAAACTATACTGGGCATATTATGGGTCATTTTTCAGCCCATTGTGACGATGGCTATTTTTACATTTTTCTTCGGAAATCTGGCCAAAATATCATCAGGCGGATTGCCCTATGCTCTTTTTTCCCTCTGCGGTTTAGTTTACTGGAATTTTTTTTCCGGTGCTCTTTCCCATGCCAGTGATTCCATGCTTACCAATGAGAGCATAATAAAGAAAGTCTACATACCAAAAATTATTATTCCTTTGTCTTCAGTTATTACCGGATTTATTGATTATCTTATTAATTTTTTCCTGTTGATTTTCTTTGCCTTATCTTTAGGTTATATCCCTCAGGTTTCAGGATTGATAATATTTCCTTTGGGCATAATTTTAACCATGATTTCTGCTTTCGGTTTAGGCCTTTTTCTGTCGTCTTTTAATGTCAAATATCGGGATGTCCGATACATTCTGCCTTTTTTTATACAGATTCTTCTTTTTATTACGCCTGTTATTTATCCGCTGTCTATAGTTTCCGAAAGGAACAGGTTAATTATGGCCTTAAATCCGATGACAACGGTTGTAGAATTGACCAGATTCGTATTTTCAGTTAATTATAAAATCTACCCTCATCTTATTATTATTTCTTTACTTTCATCGTTAGTTATCCTGATGTTTGGTTTATGGTATTTCCGCAAAACTGAACAGTTTTTTGCCGATGTAGTTTAATCCGGACATGTCTAAACCAATTATAGAAATTAACAATTTATCCAAAAAATATAAGATAGGCATAAAACAGCCTTATTTTTCTCTCCGGGACACAGTTATGGGATTTGTCGCTAATCCTATAACTCCCTTTAAGAAGAAAAAAATTAATAAAGAAGGATTGGCTGAAGATGAATTTTGGGCTTTAAAAGAAGTTTCTTTAAAGATTATGCCCGGGGAATCAATAGGAATTATCGGTTTCAACGGTGCCGGAAAAACAACGCTTTTGAAATTAATTAGCCAAATTACTCCTCCGACATTGGGCGAAATAATATTACGCGGCAGTGTCGCCAGTCTTCTTGAAGTTGGAACCGGTTTCCATCCGGAATTATCAGGAAGAGAAAATATTTATTTAAACGGTGCCATCCTGGGCATGACCAGATCAGAGATTAATAAAAAGTTTATCGAGATTGTTAATTTTGCCGAAATAGAAAAATTTTTGGATACCCCGGTTAAAAGATATTCTTCCGGTATGTATATGAGATTGGCTTTTGCCGTTGCTTCGCACTTGGATTCGGATATTTTGCTGATAGATGAGGTATTGGCTGTAGGAGATACTGTTTTTCAAAAAAAATGTCTTGGGAAAATAGAAGATATTACAGGCAAAGGAAGAACAATTCTCTTTGTCACTCATAATCTTCAGGCTATTTCCCGATATTGCCAAAAGGTAGCGCTGTTGGACAAAGGAAACCTGGTAAAGTTCGCAAGCGTAGGGAAAGTGGTAAATGATTATTTGGATTACAGACAAAAAACAGCCACCAAAAGGACCTGGGCAAAATTGAGCAGTTCCCCGGGTGACAATGTGGTGCGTTTAAGGGAAGTAAGTTTATGGGAAGACCTCCGGCCTGCTAAAGATTCCGTTGATATCCGGTCAACATTAAGAATTGATATTAATTATCAGGTTCTAACTTCCGGAGAAAGTCTGGTACCCTCAATCCAATTGACTAACCAGCAGGGGATTATTGTCTTCTCCTCCAACCACAGCGTCGAGGAGTGGAACTGGAAAAAGAGGGAAAAGGGAACCTACCTCAGTTCGGTCTATATACCTGGAAATTTCCTCTCTGACGGCAATTATATTTTAAGGGTGGTCATTGCTTCCTATAGTCCGGCCAGAAAACATATTTCGCAAAGGGATGTAATTACCTTTTGTGTTGTTGACAGTAGTGAAGGGGATACGGCCAGGGGCGGATATATAGGCAGAATTGATGGTGTTGTGCGGCCTTTGTTAAAATGGAACACTAAATTGACCTAAATATGGTATGATCTCTGCTATATACCCATCTTACTCCGGTTTGAAACTGCAAAGCAGTGAAAAGCGGATTAGATGGGTATATACTGAAAAAATCAGGCAGAAACTTGAGTCATTGAAGTATATTTCTCTATGACTAAAATAATCAGCCAAATAACTACCAAATCAGGACATCAATTGTTTGTTCATGTCAGATTGACTGCCAAAAAAACGGAATTTGTAACCAAAAATGATTTTTTTTTACAAATCGGTCAACTTGTTTTTGAAAAAAATTACGAAGCCAAAAAACATAAACATGTGTTAAACGTGCGTAGGATTCCCTATACGGCTGAATTTCTTCTGGTTCAGTCGGGACGCCTAGAGTATTTTATTTGGGATTATGATAATGCGGAAAAATTAATAAAAACCGGCATTGCCAAAGCAAATGATTTATTAATTTTAGGAAAAGTTGCCCATTCCTTCAGAAGTTTGTCCAAAACCAGGATTATTGAAGTCAAGCAGGGTCCTTACTTAGGAAAACTTGACAAAATCTACTCCTGATAAATAATGACCGCGCCAAAATTGATACCAGTATCGCGTCCTCTTATTTCTCAAAAAGATATTCAGTTTGTTGAGAAAGCCTTGTCTTCCACATATGTTGCCGGAGGTGAGTTTATTCCGCAATTTGAGTCGGCTGTGTCCAAATATTGCGGCAGAAAATATGCAGTTGCCGTCACCAACGCAACCTCTGCCCTCTATCTGGCGGTCAGAGCGCTAACTTTGCCTCCCGGAAGTAAAATTTTAATTCCTTCCTTTACCATTGTTTCGGTATTGCACGCGGTATTATTAAACGGATGTATTCCCCAGTTTATTGATGTTGATCCCCGAACCTGGAATGTCTCCCGGAAGTCTGTTGAACAGTCGCGGTCATCCGCGATCAAAGCTGCCATCATCCCGGAGACTTATGCTTCGGCCCCGCCGATGGAAGAAATTCAAATCTTAATGGAAAAATACAAAATTCCCCTGATTGAAGATGCTGCTGAAGGTTTCGGAGGCAGTTGCCGGAATAAGCCTTTCGGTTCCTTCGGAGAAATGAGCATTTTGAGTTTTTACGCCAATAAACTGATCACTACAGGTGAAGGCGGAATGATTTTGACCGATAAAAAATCTTTATATGACAGGCTTGCCTTATTAAGAAATCTTTATTTTGACCCTGACAGGAAATTTATTCACCGTTTTTTAAGCGGTAACTACCGTATGACTAATCTTCAGGCGGCTCTTGGGTTGTCACAATTTTACAGAATTCAATCAATGTATCAGTACAGGAAAAAGCTATATCAAATTTATCTGGAAAATTTAAAGAAGGATTCTCATAAATATTTTGATTTTCAGAAAATTCCTTCTCAAATAAAAAGCAGTTATTGGGTTTTTCCCGTTTTATTGCGGAATTTTTCAGAAAAAAAAACATTGTCATTGATGAAAAAATTGCTTAAAAACGGAATTGAGTCAAGACATTTTTTTTATCCTTTGGATAAACAACCCTTATTAAAAAGTAAGAATAAATTCAATTCAGTCAGTTTAAACCTCTTTTCTAAGGGGATATATTTACCGCTGGGGAATGCAATCTCAGAAAATGAGGTCAGGACAAGTTCAAAAATTTTTCTAAAGTTATTGAGAGAGTATTCATAGCCTTATGATAAAAAGACTGGTCTATTCCAAACATTCTCCAAAAGAGCGTTGCGGAGTAGCATATTTTGCCGATCTTCTGTCTAAATATCTTTCGGCAAAGCACGTGAACGGTTTCCATGGCTTTGGTAAGTGTGAAGAATTATTTATCAATATGGATATATTTGAACTTGATGAATCCGAAGTTTCCAGCTTGCTAAAATTTATTAATTCCAGGTTCGTCGGGAAAAAGATACTGTTGATGCATGATTACCGCTTTACCTATCTGGAAGAAGAAATGGTTAAAAATTGCGATTTGGTAATTAATCTGTCAGGGGAACAAGCTCTAAAAGATATAGCCAATGGAAAGATGATTGAACTTTTTACACCCTCTTCAATAGAAAAGCCCCAATTTTATCTGAAAAAAGGCAAAAATAGACCTTTAAGTCTTACTTTCGGTTTTTTCACCCCCAGGAAAAAATCTTTCAAATTATATATCGAATTTTATGAAAATATGCTCAAAAAATACCCTGAATGGTACCACATTATCGTGGCTTCTACCCATGTAGGTGACAGTATTGAGGAAAAAGAATTTATAACACGATTACTTAATTCCCGGTCAATCCTTGTCTCTGATTTTATTCCTAATACTCTGTTAGCTGAATTGATAAGCGCGGCCAATTTAGGTGTATTTTTCTATCCGACAGGCATAATGCAGAATAATATGGGACCTATGGCCTTTTTTTCCCAGGGAAAAACAGTCATAACAACCTATGGAGATTTAACACCCTCTTCCTTTAAGTTATTCACCATCAATTTTGATGATTTACGAAAATTTGATCTTTACGATCTTAAAATTATTGACAGACTGGGCAGAAATGCCAAATCTTTTTATCAGTCTAATCTGAGTTGGGAAGTGTTCATTAAAAAGATGTATTCACATATTAATAAATTTATTAAATAATGTGGCCGGTACTGTTTAATTTATACAAATCATTAAAAATAAAATATAAGCTAAGAAGAGTTATAGATAAAAATAATCTTAGTAATCATAAGGCTGCCGGTACCAAACTAATTATTTTTGGGCCTTGGCTTGGAGAAGTCGGCTCAGAACTCCAGTATTGGATTCCTTTTATAAGAAAAATTAAGCGGCAATTATATCCTGATGCTCGGATTATCGTCATATCCCGCGGAGGTGTTGAATCCTGGTATCAGGATATAACCAAAGATTATATTGAATTATTTGATCATTTAACAGTTCCCCAATATACGAAACTGAGAAATTCAGTTGTCAAAGTAACCGGTTTGGAGAAACAACTGATAATGTCACCTGCAGAAAAGAAATTGATTAAATATATTCTTGAGAAAAAAAATTGTCCGGATTGTTTATTAATTCATCCGTCATCTATGTGGAAAGAAATATTACCCTGGGCTGAAGGGAAAATTTCTTTAAATGATGTCCTATCCTTATTGTCTTTTAATAAAATTCCAGTCTTAGAAAAATATAAGAATTTGACTGATAAGTTAAATTTACCCAAAACATTTTTTGTCATGAAATTTTATGAAAGCAGTCTTTTTCCCAAAACGGAAAATAATATTCTTTTTATTAAGAATCTAACGAATTATTTAACTCAAAAATCAAATGTAGTAAATATGAATAACAGCTCGGTAGACAATCATCTCCCGATTAAATTCAGCCCCGGGAAAAAAATCATTTCTGTTTCCAACCTCACTCCGGATATAAATTTAGGTGTTCAGACTGAAATAATCAGGCGTTCAATCGGATTTTTCGGTACCAACGGGGGATTTGATATCCTGCCGGCCTTTGTCGGTAAATCATCGTTGAGTTTTTATTCCACTCCATTAACGAGGTTCATGCCTGCCTATTTCCAGCATGAGATGATTGCCAGAAAGTTATATGAATACTTGGGAGTAAATTCATATTCAATTATGAGTACCGATTCATGGCGTAGTTTTTTCAATTAAGTTTAATACATCCCTGTGATAATAAAAACTGATCAATTATATTTGTACCAGAAAAAGACGGTTTTAGTGGACGGTTGCTTTGATCCTTTCCATGCCGGACATATTGATTATTTTAAGTTTGCTGCCGGTTTTGGACTGCCTGTTTTTTGTAATGTGGAGAATGATAAGTATATTAACAAATATAAGAAACGCCCCAGTTTAATTCCTGAAAGTCAAAGAATAATAATTGTGGATTCGATTAAATATATTTCTTACACTCATCTTCAAACTTCTTCAACTCATGATGTTCTCCTGAAACTGAAACCATTAAAATATATCAAAGGAGCTGACTGGAAAAAGAAAAAATTACCCGACGAAGAAGTTACTGTCTGTAACATGTACGGTATTAAGATAGAATACACAAAGAAGAATTTGGACAGTTCATCGGAAATTATCAGAAACTTTATAAATAAAATGAGTAGCTTCAAAAATTTTAAATGACTCATCCCAATTTCCCGAAATTGAAAGTTCTTTTTT
>MFJM01000062.1:49004-49320 GCA_001779205.1 Candidatus Gottesmanbacteria bacterium RIFCSPHIGHO2_02_FULL_39_14 | reverse complement strand
GCTCTTCCGATCTCGCAAAACCTATGAATCAATAGGCCATCCGCTTCCCGGAAGAATTAATATTGTCCTGACTAAAGATAAAAATATTAAGGCCGAGGGAGTCCTGGTTGCCCATACGTTTGAGGAGGCTGTCAGTATCGGAGAAAGCCGTAATTCTAATGAAATTTTTGTTATCGGTGGCGGCGTAGTTTATCATCATGCCATTAAACTGGCGGATAAACTTTATTTAACTGTCGTAGAAGGAAAATTTGATGCCGATACTTTTTTCCCTAATTTTAGCGATTTTAAAAGAGTTCTTTACAAAAGGGAAAGCAGT
>MFJM01000062.1:45849-48989 GCA_001779205.1 Candidatus Gottesmanbacteria bacterium RIFCSPHIGHO2_02_FULL_39_14 | reverse complement strand
TACACCTTTTTAGTATTATCCAAATTCTAAATAATGTTTCCTATCCGCGACCATAATCCGTCTCATAAATTGCCGATTGTTAATTTTCTGATTATTGCCGCGACTGTATTTGTCTTTTATTTGGAAATTTTAGCTCCCGATCTTGAACAGTTAATCTACCAATGGGCTCTCATTCCCCAAACCGTTGAAATAGGAAACCCGCTTACTTTATTGCCTTTTATTTACTCTATATTTTTGCACGGAGGTTGGCTTCATATTATCTCTAATATGTGGTTTTTATGGATATTTGGGGATAATATTGAATCTTATTTAGGTCATTTAAGTTACCTATTTTTTTATTTATTAACCGGCCTGGCTGCCGGATTCGCTCAGTATTTATTAATGCCCAATTCCGATATACCCACCTTAGGCGCCTCAGGAGCAGTCAGCGGTATTTTGGGTGCTTATCTCGTTCTTTACCCCCGCCACAAAATTGATACCTTGGTAGTAACTTTTGGAGGATTCATGCAAAAAATACAGCTTCCTGCCAGTATTATGCTTGGTTATTGGTTTGTCATCCAATTATTTTCCGGTGTCGGCAGTTTGGGTATTGCTTCCGGCGGGGGAGTAGCCTGGTGGGCCCATATTGGCGGCTTTGCTACCGGATTTCTCTTAATCCGCCTCTTACGGAAAAATAATAGCCAAAATAAAGACCATCTGCTATAATGCTGGTTCAACTCTTTAATATGACCAAAAAACTGATTTTTAATCTGTTGTCTTCTCTTTTTATAGTTATATTTTTACTCGTTTTTCCGTTTGTTTCTTATGCCCAAACAGAGACGCCAACGGTTAGTCCTGCTTTAGCGGTTTCACCAACAGTCACAGGCACATCGGCAACTTCAACTCCTGGTCAGCCAACAGCCACTAGAGTTCCGGCAACTCCAACCGTCAGAAGGTCTCCAACACCTCAAGCCACTCCAACTGTCACACTGACTCCCAGTCCCACACCTACTTTAACTCCCACTCCTACACCCACTCCGCCTCCTTCTTTTATCCAAAAAGCCGGCGGGCCTCTGGGATTTGTATTGATTCTTCTGGGAATAATTCTTTTAGGGGTAACGCTCTATATTTATAAAAAGAAAAAAACCTCCTCGGTTTCCTGATTATTTCTGATATTAATTTCGACAGTTAGGCCAGATATTTTCTCCTCCGACTGAAATTTTAAAAGAAGCTGTCCTTACCGCTTCTTCTATGTTAAACCTCAGGTCCGGATTCGGATCCCTATTCATCAAGCGTCGGACAGAAATCCAGGCTGAAGTGGAAAACTGATATAATCCCCCATAAGGTCCGTTATGGGCTTGCGGATTTAACCCCGATTCGCACAGGGCTATTTTTTTCAGAAGATTTTTATCAACGCTGTTTTCTTTGGCATATTTTTCAAATATCGAGTCTAATTGGGAAGGGATTAATTTCGGGGTAGGAGTAATGGTTGGAGTCGGGGTGGGAGTCGGAGTCCGTGTTGGAATTGGAGTTTCCGAAATCACAATATATTCCAAATCATATCGTTGGGAAGTTAAGTTTTTAACATTTAAACTGGTAGTTTGACTAATTATTTTTCGGAAGTTTCCAACTATGATGGATTGGACTAAAAAAATATAAGCAAAAAGTGTAATAATAACGGCAAAAGTATAGAATTTTAATCTCATAGGTAGCTGTTATATTCCCTGATTAATTTCACCTGACTATCAGCAAAAGGTTTTTCTTCTTCCATAATCTTTATTAGATCAGTCAGAATCACTCTTTGTCTTTTCAGTTTATTGAATTTATTAACCTCCGTTTTATCTTTTAAGAAATTATTAAAGGTAATAACTAACGGATTGAGCTTTCTATTTAACGCAGTCAATAAACTTTGGTAATTTTTCTTATCAATTTCGTTATAGCCCAAATATTCCTCGCGGGTTGCGGGTATGGCAAAAAGCTGGACAGCAATATTAACGTAATATTGCTTGTAAGGACCGGTAACAACAAAGACTCCGGTATGGAAAAGTTCGGGATTTAAAAGATTTTCCCGATGACTGGTACTGTTCATAAATCCGCCGACAAAATCCTCAGCTGAAATTCCTCCCATTCCTATATTTTCCGAAGCGTAGGAATAAAGATAACCAACAACAGGCATAACGGTAATCAGTTCAATATTTTCATAAGGATCCTGATGGGAAAAATTTTGGTATTTGAGGATTACTTCCGCTCTCATTTTGGCTGCCTGCATCAGCTTATCGTTAATATGAAGCGGCGGGCTGTTTTTCTTATTTCTTTCGCTATTGACATATTTGACGATGTCGGTAGGAATAATTGCCTGAGCACCTAAAACATTAAAGGTCAAATTGGGAAGGAAAAGATTAGGCAGAAGCTCAATTGTTGAAACTCTGGGAATATTAAGTGCTGTTTTTGTTTTTTCTGAAGTTCTTATATTAGCAAAATATGTCCATATCAGGATGGGGGAAAAAAATAGAAGAAATAGAACTGTCAATTTCCGAAGCGGTAAGGATGTGACTTTTTTATTTTTCCCCTTGCGTCTTATTCTTTTTGCTCTCATACATGGATAACCATGGCCAGGATTAGAGGTCTGCGGTGGGTTTCTTTAAATAAAAATTCTTCTAAATTACCTTCAATTTGCCGCCTGACGTACTGCCAGTCAATGATTCTCCCTTTCTTCAGTCTGAGGGAGTTGGATATTATTTTTTTGGCACGGTCAATTAAATCTTCCGATTGTTTCATATAAACAAAACCTCTCGATATGATATCCGGCTCGGCTGTCATTCTTCCGTTGGAATGGTCAATCGGCACGACCACCACAACTATCCCTTCATTAGCCATTGTTTGCCGGTCGCGTAAAACTACATGACCTATATCTCCCACCCCGAGACCGTCTATCATTACGTTTTTCAGGCTTATTCGATCGGTAATCCGTACTTTTCCGGAGGAAATTTCCAGTATATCACCGTCATAAGGCAGTAAAATTTGCTGCTTTTTATATCCCATATCAAAAGCCAATTGGGCATAATGTCTCATTTGTCTAAAAGTCCCGCCAATTGGTAACAACCAGGCAGGATTGGTTAATCCGATCATTAAAGCCAGATCATTTCTGGCTCCGTGTCCGG
>MFJM01000062.1:0-45829 GCA_001779205.1 Candidatus Gottesmanbacteria bacterium RIFCSPHIGHO2_02_FULL_39_14 | reverse complement strand
GCTGAGAAAACCACCACATCGCCGTTTTTTATTCTGACATATTTGTGTGCTCCTTCGGCAATTCGTGACAAAACCGAATTGGGCTGGGCTTGACTGCCGGTGACTATCAATGTTAATTCGCTGGAGTTAACTTTATGAATTTCTTTTTCTCCGACTGTGTATAAATCGCTGATATGGATATAATTCAGTTTCTTGGCAACCTCAACATTCTTTAATATCGACCGGCCCAAAAAAGCAATTTTACGGTTGTTTCTGATGGAGACGTCAATTGCCTGTTGTATTCTGGAGATATTTGAAGATTGGGTAGTAAAAATAAATCTGCCGTCACAATTTCTTATTTCTTTTTCTAAGCTATCTTCAATCTTCCTCTCAGAAAGCGTATATCCTTCCGATTCTACTCTGACACAATCCGATAACAATAAGGTGATGCCGGCCTCGCTGGCTTTGGCAATTTTAGCTACTTCTGTTTTTTTACCGTCAATCGGTGTCCAGTCAAATTTAAAGTCACTTCCGTGATAAAAATTCCCCACCGCAGTTTTTATGAATAAATTGGCAGCATCCGGCACTGAATGGGTGACATGTATAAATTCAATATCAAATGGCCCGATTTTTAATTTATCCCTTTCATTAACCACCTGAATATTGTGATGTAAACCGAAATCTTTAAGTTTTACCTCGGCCAGTTTTGCTGTTAAAAGAGTCCCGTATACCGGAACTGGTATTTCAGGTAGAATATAGGGGAGGGCTCCGATATGATCTTCATGTCCGTGAGTTAATACAATGGCTCTCACCTTATCTTTTTTATCTCTTAAATAACTTATATCCGGTATGACCAGATCAATGCCGTACATACCCTCCTCGGGAAATCCCACTCCGCAGTCTACGATTAATATATCGGAAACCGTTGCTGGATTTGAACGGTATTCATAAACATACATATTCTTAGTGACATTGCCGATTCCACCCAGAGGAATCAGTCTTAATAAGCCTTGTTTTTGCGGGTAAATGGGAAAAGTTGATTTATTAAACATGAAAAAATTATCGATTTTTTTTACCAGGTCGGCAGGAATTGTTTAACGTTATCCTCACTTAATATTATTTTATTGATTTTCTTTTCTATTATTTGTCTGGCTACTTTCCGGCAGACCCCGTCAATGGTTCTTTCCAGAGTTCTGATACCTGAGTCAAATCCGAGCGGACGGACAATTGTCGGCCAAACGCCATCAACAATAGTTAACTGGTCAGATGTGAGTCCTGAAGCCGCTAGAACTTTGGGATAAACATAAGATTTGCCGATAATGATTTTTTCATCATCGCTGTAACTGGGCATTTGAATCGGTTCTAATCTGTCCATCACCGCTGTAGAGATGTTATTGGTATTATTGGCTGTGGCAATAAAAAGCACTTCCGCTAAATCAAACGGATAGTCAATATAATGATCCACAAAGGCCACGTTCTGTTCCGGATCCAGAAGTTCAATTAGAACCCCCATAATATCAGCCCTGGCATGTTCCGCCACTCTGTCCAGTTCATCTAAGAGTATCACCGGATTTTTTGTTCCGGCTCGTCTCAATGATTTCATTATCTGACCGACTTCGGCATCAGGATGTACCCGTGATTCACCTCTCAAGTCCAGTGCCGACCCCATCCCGCCGAAAGGTATTCTCATTAATTTTCTGCCCATAGCCTCAGCAATTGAAATAGCCATGGTAGTTTTACCCGTTCCGACTAACCCTACGAAGAATAAAATCGGTGCCCTGGCAAAATTATGGTTTTTGCTGATTGGATCAAGTTTTGCCTGATCAAGATTCATTTTCATTACCGACAGATATTCCAGAATTCTGTCTTTAAGTTCAGATAAACCGTAATGATTTTTATCCAAAACTTGTTTAGCCTGTTCTATATCCAGAATATCAGTACTTCGTGACTCCCAGGGTAAGGAGGTTATCCAGTCAATATAACTGGCCACCACGTCAAACTGCATAAATTGGCTGTGATATTTGAATGAAAGGGCTGCCCGGTCGATCATCGTTTGTGCTTTTATCCGAAGATCGGCTGGAATTGAGGAATTAGTGATCTTTTGTTGCAGTTGGGCTAATTCCGCAAATTCACCCGAAGATACATCAGAGGCAGTTACCATAAGTAAATTATACAGTAATTGAAATACCTTATTCCTATCTTAAAATCTTCTCCTGTTTGGGAAATCTCCACGTCTGGGTCTTGAAGGCTGTCTTGAAACTGTTTTTTTGTTGGCATCTTCACCAAATAGCATTGATAAGTTTATTCTGCCCTGGTCATCAATTTCGGCGACCCTGACGGTAACTTTCTGGCCGATGGTAACTACGTCTGACGGGTTAGCCACATATCCGGTAGTCATTTGCGAAACATGAACCATTCCTTCCCGACCGGGTAATATTTCCACAAATGCCCCGAATGATAAAATTCTCTTTACCAGTCCTTCATAGACTTCCCCGGGGGTTACCTCTTTGATAATTCCTGAAATCCACTTGTTGGCCATTTCCACTTTTTCCGGTTCCGTTCCCGAAATGGTCACTTGTCCGTCATCATTCACATTGATATCACAACCTGTATCGGCAATGATTTGCCTGATGATTTTTCCTCCCGGACCGATGATTTCACCGATTTTTTCTTTGGGGATGTTTATGACCGATATTCTTGGGGCAAATCTGGATAAGGTATCTCTGTATTTGGGCATAACCGACAGCATTTTTTTCAGGATAAACGTCCTACCTTCACGAGCCTGATCTATTATTTTTTTAATAAGCGAGTCTGTTAATCCCTCATTTTTCACATCCATTTGTATGGCTGTGATTCCGTCAACCGTTCCGGCTACTTTAAAATCCATATCACCGCAAAAATCTTCAATTCCCATAATATCAGATAAAATCACTTCCTTGTCTTTTTCCGAAATCATTCCCATGGCAATTCCTGATACTGGATTTTTGATAGGCACTCCTGCATCCATTAATCCCAAAGTAGATCCGCAAACTGATGCCATCGAAGTAGAACCGTTAGAAGACATCACTTCGGAAACTAGTCTAATGGTATATGGAAATGAATTCTGTGGCGGAATAACAGGCAATAATGATCTTTCAGCAAGTGCTCCATGACCGATTTCGCGTCGGGAAGGAAACCCTATCCTGCCGGTTTCACCGACACTATAAGGTGGCATGCTGTAGTGGTGCATATATCTTTTGGCTGTTTCTCCTTCCGGACTTTCAATCAGTTGTTCCAAAGAAGGCGATCCCAGGGTCGTCACTGTTAATACTTGAGTTTGTCCCCGTCTAAACATTGCCGATCCGTGAGTTCTTGGTAAAAGTCCGGCTTCACATTCAATTTCCCTTATTTCGTCAGGTTTTCGTCCATCTGCACGCTTGCCTTTTTCCAAAATGTCACGTCTTATTTGTTGTTTAAACAAATAATCAATTACTTTTTCAATATCGCGTTTGTCATACTTGTCTGTATATTGGGAAGCTATACTTTCTGAAAGTACTGCCAGTTCATCTCCTTCTTCTTTATTTACTTTAGCAATAATTAGATTTCCGATTTCTTTTTTGAAATCTCGGGCTAATATTTTCTTTAATTCCAAAATAGTTTCATCTTCAACAACTTGAATCTTCTTCTTTCCGACTTCTTTTACCAGTTCATTAATTAACTGTAAAATTTTGTTAATTCCTTCTCTTCCTTTAGAAATACCTGAAAGAATAATATCTTCATTTATTTGGTTGGCTCCGGCCTCTAGCATCACTACTTTTTTCTCGGTTGCTGAAACTACCATATCCAATTCAGAAAATTCAGCTTCTTTTAATCCCGGATTTATAAATAGACCTGATTCTCCGTTTCCGGCGGGAACGAAGCCTACTCTGACTGATCCTATCGGTCCATACCAGGGAATAGGGGAGATAGATAGTGCTGCACTGGTGGCGACAATCCCCAAAATATCTGGTTCATTTTCTCCGTCCACCGATAAAACTGTGATGATTACCTGAACATCATGGTGGTAATTTTGATCAAATAATGGTCGAATTGAACGGTCAATTAACCTGGCGCTAAGTATTGCATCATCGCTGGGGCGGCCTTCTCTTTTTACCCAGCGGCTGCCTTTAATTCTGCCACCTGCATAAAGCCGTTCTACATATTCAACCGATAGTGGAAAATAATCAAGTTTTGATTCTTTACTACTTGCTACGACTGTGGCGATAACCATTGTATCTCCATAACGTGCCAGTACAGCTGAAGTTGCCTGTTGAGCAAATCTCCCAACTTCAAGAGTTAATGTTCTTCCGCCTATTTCAATCGATTTACTGATAATCTTCATTAATTAATTTAAATTATTTCGGGTATTTCCGAAGAATTCATTATTTTGGTAAATTTAACTTTTTGATGATATTTTTGTATCTTGACTCATCTTTTCCTGATAGGTAGGTAATTAATCTCCTTCTTTTGGAAATCATTCCTAGTAAACCTTTTCTAGAGTGATTATCTTTCGGATTGACCTTAAGATGGTTAACTAGTTTATCAATTTTATGAGAGAGGAGGGCTATTTGAACTTCAGGACTGCCGGTATCACCTTTATTAGTGGCATATTCATTGATTATCTTCTTCTTATTATTTGAATTTAGTGCCATAAATAAAATTCAATCCGCCCACAGTATGATGGCGGAATAATCGGCTAATCTTTTAATTTGTAGCTTATTATAACTTACTGTGTATAAAATCTCAATAGGAATTATATAAGTAATAATTTTGATTACAGTAGAGTTTACTCTGATGTTATAGAAGAGTTGAACCTTTGTAAATTTTCGGTTTTAACCAGTCGGGTGGAGTTTCCGGTGGTTTACCCGCTTCTCTGATTGATGGATGTTGTTGCTGTTGGTGAGGTTTACCGAATTGTTGTGGGGGGGGAGGTGATTGAGAAGGTTGCTGTTGACCTGGTAAGCTTTTACTTTTATATCCGGCTTGGGATGGAAAAGCTGCCTGTTGGGAAAAACCAGTAGTTGATGGAGCCGGAGTTTGACCGGGTTGTCTTCCGAATGGCATTCGTCCAGTCTTATCAAATGTTGTTGCCATCCCGGTCTTACTGATTTGATCCTTCCCCATATTTTTTGCCTCATTTTGAACTTTTCTGGCTCCGTATTTTAATAATATAGCCGCTGTTTCAAATGTGCCGGCGGTGGTAGTCGGGGACGAAAAATTGTTTGTTTCTGCCGTAATCCCTGTTAATAAATTGGTTGCCATATCAGGCTCAATAGGTAAATTCATTTGTTCCATTAATCCTAAAATAAGTTCTGACAGGCAAGATACTGTTGTGTCAATTAAGTTCACCTTTCCGAATGACGAATTATTATTATCATAATCTATATTGATAACCTCTTTTTCATTAAATAAATTTTGATTATTGGAATAAAGATAACCTAATTCATTGGGATTACGGCAACCGACAGTTACAATTGCATCAATATTGCCCCCGCTGAAACTGTAACGCATCACATCAGAGGTAATGGTCGGAAATCCTTCCCGAGGTTCAATTACTAAATTAAATGTATTATTTTCGATATTATAGCTGACTTTTTCTATGGAACCTTCCTGATAAGGAAAGGAAATAATTAAGTTGCGGCCGCTATTCACATTTAGACTGTTGGTAATTTTATCAATCCCAATAAGCCTGTTATATTCAACAATCATCTCCATAGGACTGATAATAGATACCTGTTTTCCGGAAACCGATAATGACAAATAAAGTGATAATGCTGCTGCTACAGTATCGATAGTCGGATTGGAGGCAATTGCCACTAGGATATTTCTGGAATTCTCCAGGTAGTTCCTTGCTTGATTGACTTGTTCCGGATTTAGATTTGTCATACGAAGAGACTTTTAAAAAAACCCCGCTTTATAGGGGTTATTTTATCCTATAGATATTATACTATCACCTGTCAAGATTTCGGTTTTTTGAGCTAGCCCGATTCCTATTTCCGCGCCCGCCTCAGCCTTAGTGATTTCGTCTTTAAAATGCTTTAAGGATTTTATTCTGTTTTTACCGATTTCTTCATTATTACGTTTAATTTTAACCTGATCTCCGCGGGCAATCCTACCACTAACAACTTTAGCTCCTAAGATAGTTTCATTTTTAAAATTATATAAATTTAATACTTTTGCTTCACCTAAAATAGTCACTAAATCACCCTTATTAATTGCTTCACTGACATCTCTAATTTCATCAAAAAGTTGATAAATAATATTATAAATTTTAATCAGAACTTTTTCTGATTGCGCCAGTTTGCTAACTTGAGGCAAGGGTTTTTGATTAAAACCAATTACTATAGCTTTAGCTGTTTTAGCAAGAAGAATATCCGATTCACTTATCAGCCCAACACCTTTTTGGATTATATCTACATCTATATTTAATCCGTTAACTACAGCCTCTAACGTACCTACTGTATCTGCTTTAATAATAATTTTGATTTTTTTTATATCACTCTGATCAGGCTGGTTTTCCACCATAAGAGGTTTTTGTTTAATAGGTTCAATATCCTGATGTGGTTTGTTAATTATTTCGCTTTCGTCTTTTTTATATATTAAACTTCCCACAGCAGGTATATTTTTCCATCCTAAAATTTCTACCGGATCTCCGGGATTGACCCCTGACAGAGATTTGCCTTGCCAGTCATATAACGCTCTAATTTTAAAAATCTGATTTTCGGATATAACTTCATCAGCAAGTTTTAAATTTCCTTGTTTGACAAATATAGTGGCGGTAATCCCTTTGAATTTAGAAAGAGTTGACTCAATGACAACTCCCTGAAACGGACTGATTTTATCTGATTTAATTTGATAAAAATCAGCTAAAAATATTATCGTCTCTATAAGTTTATCTATTCCTTCACCTGTTTTTGCCGATACTTTGACCAGCGGAATGTCACCTCCGTATTCTTCAAGCTTAATCCCTGCTTTATTAAGCTGCTTTTTGACAGACTCCAAATTGATATTTGGTAAATCGATTTTATTAATACAGACAAGAGAGATAATTTTGGCATCATGGATATAGTTAATAGATTCTATTGTTTGTGGTTTGACTCCGTCATTCGCTGCCACCACCAGGATAGCGATATCACAAGCTTCTACCCCCCGGCTGCGCATTGCTCCGAATGCTTCATGTCCCGGAGTATCAATAAAAGATATTTTATCGGGAGCGTTAGGATATTTCTTTTTTACCGTTTCAGGAACATCTATTTGATAAGATCCAATATGTTGGGTAATACCACCCTCTTCTTTGTCAGCTATCTTAGTTTTTCTGATATAGTCTAAAATTGAAGTTTTTCCGTGATCAACGTGTCCTAGAACAGCTACTATTGGTGGTCGAACAGGTGCCTCTATTTGGTTTTGCGCAGTCTTTTTGGTCATAGAAAAAATAACCTTCTTCTCTATTCACTTTACTTTTCTGCTTTTGTTTTTTTTACTGCTTTCTTTTGTGTTTTTTTATCTGCTTTTTTCTGGAGTTTATTCTTTGATACGGTTGAGGTTTTTTCCAAGAGTGGTACCTTTTTTTCTTGAAGTATTCCAGCTTTTGATTTAATATCGATTTTATAACCTGTCAATTTGGCAGCCAGTCTGACATTTTGTCCGTCTTTTCCGATTGCCAATGACAATTGATCGTCGCTCACATAGGCTATGGCAGTTTTTTTCTTCTCATTAATTACAATCTCTATTTCTTTTGCCGGGGATAAAGCTGCCGGAATAAAAATTTTAAGATCTTCATGCCATTGTATTATGTCAATTTTTTCTATTCCGCCTAATTCATTGATCACTGCTTGTACTCTTACTCCCTTTTGTCCGACACAACTCCCCACGGGATCAACTCCTGATTGTGTTGAATAAACGGCAATTTTAGTTCTGTTTCCGGGTTCTCTGGCTATTTCCTTAATCTCAACCGCATTATTATTAACCTCTGGAACTTCCCGTTTGAATAAAGCAGCTACTAAATTAGAATGAGCTCTCGAAACTATAATTTCATTTCCCCGCATAGTTTGTCTGATGGATTCAATATAAACCGTTAGTCTTTGGTTTAACCTATATTTTTCAATGGGGATTTGTTCTTGAGGCGGCATTACTCCTTCAGCCCGGCCGATATCAAATATAATGTTTGGACCGTCAAATCTTAAAACCATACCGTTGATGATTGTTCCGACTCTGGTTGAATAATCAGCGATAATCGCTTTTTTTTCTGCTTCTCTTATGCGTTGTAATATTACCTGTTTGGCTGTTTGTGCTGCTATCCGGCCAAATCCGGCTGGGGTAATATCTTTTTTATCTTTATATACTCTTGCTTCTCCGCTATTTGGATCGATTGTTATTTCCAGATCCTCAATTTCTTGTCCGCTAAAATCCTTTCGAAAAGCTGCTAAAATTGCCGCCTTAATTGTCTCTAAAACCACATTCGGATCAATTCCCCGTTCAGTAGCCACCTGATTTAAGGCTAATGCAAATTCGCTTCTGACTGTTGCTGGCATAATAAACTAAATATAAAAATTGGTGGGTTATTCCCACCATCTGTATTTCTCTATTACTTAGCTTAAATATTAACACAGAAACACCCTTCTTGCAACATTCCCCTTCACCCTCTTGACTTTCGTTAATAGCATGATAAAATTAAATTAATTTCATTAAGGATTGAAGGCGTACGTCTGTCAGTGTACGCTTATTTTGTTGTTTTTACTTTCTCCCTTTCAGATGCGAAAACAAAAATCAGAATCCCAAAAAAATCAACTTAATAGACAGTATTGGGGTAAAAAGGTAAATATTTTGCCACAATTAAATCTGACCAAAGTTCAGACAGAATCATACCAGTGGTTTATTAATAATGGTATAGCGGAATTACTTAAGGAAATTACTCCAGTCGAGGATTTTACCGGAAAGAATTGGAGTCTTATCTTTAGCAAACATTATTTTGATAAGCCTCGTTACACTCCTAATGAATGCCTGGAAAAGGGCTTAACTTTTGATTCTCCTTTAAAAGCGGAAACTACCCTTCTCAATAAACAGACGGGCAAAGAAGTACGCCAAGATGTCTTCTTAGGGGATATTCCCACTATGACTGAAAACGGCACTTTCATCATAAATGGCGTAGAAAGATGTATTGTTAATCAAATAGTTCGCTCTCCGGGAGTTTATTTTACCAGCGATACTGATCCTACTACTGGTAAAATGCTTTACTTTGCCGAGGTAAGACCTTTATTCGGCTCCTGGCTTGATTTTTCTATTTCCAGAAACGATGTTCTTCTTGTTCGTATAGATAGGAGAAGAAAATACGCAGCTACAACCCTTTTGAGAGCCATGGGGATTTCTTCCGACGAAGAAATTATCAAATTATTTAGGGATATTGATAAAGAAAATAATATTATAGGCAATACATTATTAAAGGATCCTTCAAAAACACAGGAAGAAGCGGCTATAGAAATTTATCGTAAAATGCGGCCAGGAGAACCGACAGTACTTGATAATGCCCAGGAATTATTCCGTAATTTATTTTTTAATATCCGTCGTTATAACTTAGGCTCTGTGGGGCGCTATAAAATTAATAAAAAATTGAAATTGAACATCGAAAATATTCCTAATAATTGGATTTTAACTCTGGAAGATATTGTTGGCATTCTACGCTATTTGATCAATTTATCTAAAGGAAAAGGAATAATAGATGATATTGACCATTTAGGCAATCGGCGCATAAGACGGGTAGGTGAATTAGTGGCCAATAATGCCTTCAAAATAGGGTTAATGAGATTGGAAAGATCAATCAAGGAGAGAATGAGCTTAGCCCAAACCCAAATGGATATCACTCCAAGTCAAATCGTCAATGCCCGACCGATAATAGCTACCATCAATGATTTTTTCCGCACCAGCCAGTTATCAACCATTCTAGATCAAACAAATCCTTTGTCAGAAGTCGACAACTTAAGAAGATTAACTGTAATGGGTGTGGGCGGAATTTCACGGGAACGTGCTTCCTTTTCAATTCGGGATATCAATTCTTCCCAATATTCTCGTATTTGTCCGGTTAGAAGTCCTGAAGGACCTAATATCGGTTTAGTTACCTATATGGCATTATATGCTCAAATTAACGACTATGGTTTTATCGAAGCTCCTTATCGTGAAGTAGTCTTTGATGAAAAAGTAAAAAAACCGAAAATTTTAGAAAAAATTGTTTATCTGGCTGCAGATGATGAACAGGATTATTATATCACTCATTCCGGTGTGGAGATTGATGATAAAGGATATATTACTTCCGAACGAGTCCCGGCAAGATTTAGGGGCGATTTTTTAGAGACAGATACCAGGAATGTTCGTTATATTGATGTTGTTCCCAGACAGGTAGTTGGAACAGCCGCTTCTCTTATTCCTTTCATTGCTCATGACGAAGCCAATCGTGCTCTTATGGGTACGCACATGCAATGTCAGGCAGTACCATTGGTAAAACCAAGTTCACCGGTCGTCGGAACGGGAATGGAGGAAATCATCTCTCAAGCTTTACGAAGAGTAGTCAGATCTCCTGAAGATGGCAAAGTTAACTATGTTGATGCCGTTAAACTGACGATAAAAGGCAATAGTGGCAAATTATATACCTTTCCTATTGAAAAATTTAAGCGAACAAGTCAAAATACTTGTTTTTCTCAAAATCCGTTAGTTTCTCTTGGTGATCGGGTTGGAAAGAATCAAGCTATAATTGACGGTCCAGCCTGTGAAAATGGTGAACTTGCCTTAGGACAGAACCTGATTATTGCTTACGCCTCTTATGATGGGATGGGTTATGAAGATGCTATTGTTATTTCCGATAGATTAGTTAAGGAGGACATTTTTACCTCGATTACTATTGAAGAATATGAAACGGAAGTTGTTGATACCAAGCTAGGCCCAGAAGAAACTACCCGCGATATTCCCAATGTTGGTGAAGAAGCTTTAGCTAATCTTGATGAAAAGGGTATTGTTATTATTGGCGCTGAGGTAGGTCCAAACGATATTCTCGTAGGTAAAATCGCTCCTAAAGGTGAAACTGAATTAACTGCCGAAGAAAGATTATTAAGAGCCATCTTCGGTGAAAAAGCCCGCGAAGTTAGGGATACCTCATTAAGAATGCCCCACGGTGAAAAGGGTGTAGTTATCGATGTTAAAATTCTGGATCGGGAAAAAGGTGATGAACTTCACCCTGGAACAATTAAAAAAATCATCGTTAAAGTAGCCCAAGTACGAAAAGTCGTAGTAGGAGATAAATTAGCAGGCCGGCATGGTAATAAAGGGGTTATTAGTAAAATAGTTCCACAATCTGATATGCCGTATCTTTCTGATGGCACCCCTGTGGATATAATTATTTCTCCATTATCAGTTTTAAGCCGGATGAATTTAGGTCAACTTTTGGAAGCTCATCTTGGCTGGGCTGCTCAAAAAGGTCAATATAAACTTGCTATACCGGTTTTTGAACCGATAAGAGAAGAAAAAATAGTCGAAGAATTGAAAAAATACCATCTTCCGGTAGAAGGTAAAACAATGCTTTTTGATGGTCGATCTGGAGAACCATATCAGGAACTTGTAGTTGTGGGTGTCGGATATATTATGAAATTGATCCACATGGTTGAAGATAAAACACATGCCCGTTCAACCGGCCCGTACTCTTTGGTCACTCAGCAACCGTTGGGAGGAAAAGCCCAAATGGGTGGACAACGGTTGGGTGAGATGGAAGTTTGGGCGTTGGAAGCTCATCGGGCAGCTCATACTCTTCAAGAAATGTTAACTATTAAATCAGATGATGTTGTTGGTCGTGCCCGGGCTTTTGAAGCCATAGTCAAAGGGACCGATATACCTGCCTCGACTATTCCTGAGTCTTTCAAAGTTTTGGTTAAAGAATTGCAAGCACTTTGTTTAAATGTTGCACCCACGGGTACTGTGACTTTTGCTAAAAAAACTCCTCCAATTAGCGAAGATGAAGAAAAAATAGAAGTTCAAGCACAAGAATTAGCCAAAGAATCAGGCGAGGAACTGGTAGAAGAAAAGTCTATCAAACAGGAAAATTCCAATCCTGATTAATTAATAAGAAGGAAAAATGATGGATAAAAAAGGTAATTTCGGTAATATCGTTGATTTCGAAGGATTACAGATAAAACTGGCCTCCCCCCATGATATTTTAACCTGGTCATATGGTGAAGTAACCAAACCGGAAACTATTAATTACCGTACACTCAAACCCGAAAAAGATGGCTTATTTGATGAAAGAATTTTTGGCCCGACTAAAGACTGGGAATGTTATTGCGGTAAATATAAAAGAATCCGTTATCGTGGCATAGTTTGTGATAAATGTGGTGTTGAAGTAACTCAAAGTAAAGTCAGGCGTGAAAGGATGGGCCATATCAAGTTGAGCGCTCCGGTTGCCCACGTTTGGTTTTTCAAAGGTTCACCTTCCAAACTTTCACTAATCATGGATATTACTCCAAAAGCCTTGGAAAATATTATCTATTTTGCTTCGTATCTGGTCACAGATATTGATAAAACTGGTTATAAAAAAGCTCAAGATCATCTAAAGGTTTATTTTGAAAAAAGGAAAGAAGAAAGGCTTAACATTTATCAAAATAAGGTCACGGAAGTTGAAAAACAATACGCCAATCAAAAGAAAGATATGATGAAAAAAATTAAAAATAAAGAAACCAGGGATTTAACGGTTCAGGAACTGGAATTTCGGAAAAAACAACAACTGACAATTCATTCAGAAGAATTTGCTTCTGAAGAATCAACTGCTAAGGAAATTTATTCAACTATATCTGAACTGGTTAATAGGCTAAAACCTTTGACGGTTATCTCCGAAGATGAATACTTAAAACTAAGAGAATATAACATGTCATCTTTCTTTAAAATAGGCATGGGCGCAGAGTGTATTTTAGATATTATGAAAATAATGAATTTAAATAAGGTCATTATAGATTTAAGAAAAGAAGCCCAAGAGTCCGCCGGTCAGAGGAAAATTAAAGCCACTAAAAGATTACGGGTAATTGAAAGCCTCAAGAAAGCAGAAATTGATCCGTCATGGATGGTAATTTCCATACTGCCGGTAATACCTCCCGATTTGCGGCCTATGGTTCAGTTAACCGGAGGAAAATTTGCAACAAGCGATCTCAATGATCTTTACCGTCGGGTAATTAATCGTAATAATCGGCTTAAACATTTAATTGAGTTAGGTGCCCCGGAAATAATCTTGCGTAACGAAAAAAGAATGCTCCAGGAGGCGGTCGATTCCCTAATTGATGCCAGTCAACGGCCTAGTGGCAGAACAGCCGGTGGACAGGTATTGCGATCATTGTCCGATATGCTCAGAGGAAAACAAGGCCGGTTCAGGCAAAATTTATTAGGGAAAAGGGTGGATTATTCAGGTCGTTCAGTCATTGTTGTTGGACCGGAATTAAAACTAACCCAGTGTGGACTTCCCAAAGAAATGGCCTTGGAACTTTTCAAACCGTTCGTCTTAAGGGAATTAATTATGAGAGGTTTAGCCCCCAATGTAAAAAGTGCTAAAAATATTCTCGAAGGTAGGGAAGCTCAAGTTTTTGATATCTTGGAAGAAATTACCAAGAATCACCCCATACTCTTAAATCGTGCCCCGACACTGCATAAATTAGGTATCCAAGCTTTTTATCCTATCTTGATCGAAGGCTCAGCTATTCGTATTCATCCCTGCGTTTGCGCCGGATATAATGCTGACTTTGATGGAGACCAAATGGCTGTTCATGTACCTTTATCACAATTTTCCCAAACTGAAGCTAAAGATTTAATGTTGCCTTCGAATAATTTACTCAAGCCAGCCGATGGCACTCCCATAACCATTCCTAATAAAGAAATGGCCCTAGGTTGTTATTATTTAACCAGTCTGCCTGATATAGCGGAATCTATCCCAGATGATAAATTGCCGGCTTTTTCTAACGAAAAAGAAGCAATTGTAGCTTATCAAACTAGAAAAATCATATTAAGACAAGTAATTAAAGTTCTTATAAATAATAAATTGATAAAAACATCCGCTGGCCGCGTCTTATTCAATGAAATATTACCTTCCGAATTAAGATTTTTTAATGATAGTGTTAAAATAGCCACCATAAAATCTTTGATAACTCGTGCTTTTGATCTATATTCTAAAGAAGAAGTTGCCACAATCATAGATAAATTTAAAGATTTCGGCTTTTTCGGTGCCACTCTTGCCGGAGGAGTCTCCGTGTCTCTTTTTGATAACATCATCATACCTGAAAAAAACAAAATGATTCGTCAAGCAGAGGAAAAAGTAAGTCAAGTCGAACAGAATTTTCAACAGGGGTTAATAACCAATGAAGAAAGAAAGAGATTGCAAAATGAAATTTGGATTGATGTAACTGAAAAGTTAGCTGATTCCACCTGGGCTTCCATGAGTAATGATAATCCTGTGAAAATAATTATCAACTCAGGAGGAGCTCGCGCCTCGAAAGATCAGTTAAAACAGTTATCAGCCGTCAAAGGATTAGTCGTTGATCCGTTGGGAAAAATAGTTGAACTGCCTACAAAATCCAATTACCGGGAAGGTTTATCCATTTTCGAATATGTCACTTCTACCCGTGGATCTAGAAAAGGATTGACTGATTCTGCCTTAAAAACCGCCGATGCCGGCTATTTAACCAGGAGATTAATTGATGTAGCTCATGATGCCATTATTAGACTCGATGATTGTTCAACTAAAAAAGGTTATAAAATTAGCCGTTCGGATAAAAGACAAACTTCATTGGAACTTCGTGTTGTGGGAAGGATTCTGGTAGAAGATGTTACTCTTCCTAAATCTAAAAAAGCCATTCTCAAAAAAGGAGAATTATTAACCGAAGATAAAATCCCTTCTTTAAAAGATATTGAAAGTCTAACTGTTCGTTCTCCCTTAACTTGTGAATTAAAAAGCGGTCTTTGTGCTAATTGTTACGGTTTGGATCTATCCACCAAAAAATTTGTCGAGATCGGCACTCCGGTTGGAATTATTGCCGCCCAATCTATTGGTGAGCCGGGAACACAATTAACTATGCGGGTCAGGCATGCCGGAGGAATAGTCGGCCTGGACGTCACTCAAGGTTTACCGCGTGTTGAAGAATTATTTGAGGCCAGAACCCCTAAAGTCGCCTCACCGCTTCCTGAAATTTCAGGAAAAGTAACAGTTGAAGAGTCAGAAGACGGTTTTGATATCACTATTAAAAGCGTGGGTATCAAGCCGGTTGAAGAAAAAAGTTATTTTGTTCCCAAAACCAGTGAATTGAGGGTAACTTCCGGTGATCTTATTTCAGCAGGTGAAGCGTTAACCACCGGTCCTTTAGATATTAAAGAAGTCTTACAAATTAGAAGCTTACTTGAAACTCAAAGCTACCTTCTGTCAGAAATACAGAAAGTCTATGAATCCCAGGGAATACCCATTCACGATAAACACTTTGAAGTCATCGTCAGAAAAATGAGTGACAAAGTCCGAATTGAAACCTCGGGCGATACTAATTTACTGCAGGGCGAACTGATTGACAAATCGACTTTCGAGGAAGAGAATGCCAGAATTCTTGCCTCAGGAGGTGAACCTGCCACCGCCCAGGTAGTTATTTTAGGTATCACTCGGGCTTCACTCTATACTCAATCCTGGTTGTCCAGCGCTTCTTTCCAGGAAACCACTAGTGTTCTTACCGACGCTGCCCTTTCCGGTCGTGAAGATCGTTTGCTGGGCTTAAAGGAAAATGTTATAATCGGCAGACTAATTCCAGTTACTAAAGATAGAGCAGTAATTAATAATAATTAGCTTTTAAAAAAAAGCTATTGTAATTTGTATATAAGAGGGAACGACATATCCGTTTCCGTTTTTTTTAATATTTAAATTAAAATAAATTTTATGCCAACGGTCAATCAATTAATTAAAAAAGGTCGTAAAAGAATTGCCAAAAAAGTCAAGGCAACTGCCTTAAGAAAATATTTTAATGCCAAAGATAGACGCATGAAACAAATCCCTGCCCCATTTAAAAGGGGAGTAGTTACCTTGGTTAAAACCATGACTCCCAAAAAACCTAATTCCGCCTTAAGAAAAGTGGCCAGAGTCAGACTATCTAATAAGCAGGAAATAACAGCTTATATACCCGGTATTGGACATGAGTTAACGGAACATGCCATCGTTTTAGTTCGCAGTGGTAGAGTCAAGGATTTACCGGGAGTAAAATATCATATCGTTAGGGGGAAATTTGACACCTCCGGGGTCATGAATAGGCAAAAAGGCAGGTCGAAATATGGTACCAAAAAAAGTGGTGTAGAAAGAATAGCTACTTCGGTTGCCCCGGTTGTCCCGGTGGCTCCGGTCGCTTAAATCTATGTCCCGTTCAGGTAAAATAAAAAAACACTCTATTGAGGTAGACCCGATTTATAATAACAGGCTTTTAGCTAGATTTATCAATCGGGTAATGCGCGATGGGAAAAAAAGTGTGGCCCAACATGAAGTGTATAAAGCGATGGAAATTATCAAGAAACAAAATAAAGATCCTTTGGAAATCTTTCAAGCTGCCCTCTTAAACATAAGTCCCAGAATGGAAGTCAAATCCCGTCGGGTAGGTGGCGCCTCCTATCAGGTGCCGACCGAAGTTCGCGGCGAAAGAAAAATTTCCCTTTCCATAAGATGGTTAATAGAAGCCGCCCGCAAAAGATCTAATAAAGAATATCATACATTCGCCGATAAATTGTCTGCAGAACTTTTGGATGCTTATCACAATGCCGGTGAGGCTATCAGAAAAAGAGATTTAATGCATCGTATGGCTGAAGCCAATAAGGCCTTCGCCCATTTTCGCTGGTAATATTTATTCATCAAAATTTAAAAACTGGGTATAGTTCCTGGTTTATTTTTTTAATTATGGCAGGATTATTAACCGTTACTAAAAACCGAAATGTTCCTCTTGATAAAATCCGTAATATCGGCATTATCGCTCACATTGATGCCGGTAAAACAACCACTACTGAAAGAATACTTTATTATACAGGCAGAACATATAAGATCGGCGATATAGATGAGGGAACTACCCAAATGGATTGGATGCCTCAGGAAAAAGAAAGAGGTATTACCATCACCTCTGCTGCCACTACAACTTTTTGGCGGGACGTCAGAATTAATATTATTGATACTCCAGGACATGTCGATTTTACAGCCGAAGTGGAAAGGTCATTAAGAGTCCTGGATGGCGGAGTCACAGTTCTTGACGCTGAAGAAGGTGTTCAGTCACAATCGGAAACGGTCTGGCATCAGGCTGATAAATATAAAGTTCCTCGTATCTGTTTCATCAATAAAATGGATAAGCTTGGTGCAGATTTTCATCGCACAGTCGGCATGATCAGAGATCGTCTGGGTGCTAATCCCGCTGTTATGAATCTTCCCATTGGTAAAGAACATGAATTTAAGGGTGTAGTTGATCTTTTGACCAAAAAAAGTCTGGTTTGGGGAGAAATGGAAATGGGAGCAAAGTTTGATGTCAAAGATGAAATTCCCGCTGATATGGTTAAAGATGTCGGAGAATATCGCCATCAATTAATCGAACAGATTTGCGAAACTGATGATAAATTGTTGGAAAAATACCTTGACGGTAAGGAACCTTCCCTAGAAGAATTAAAAAAAGCCCTACGTCAGGCTACCATCGCCTATAAATTTGTTCTTATTTTTAGCGGCTCGTCTTTAAGAAATAAAGGTGTCCAGCCGCTTCTTAATGCTATAGTGGATTATTTACCCTCCCCCTTGGATGTAGCTTCAATAAAAGGTATCAACCCCAAAAACAATCAGGAAGAGGTTCGTAAAACGGAAACTAATCAACCGTTTTCAGCTTTGGCTTTTAAAATACAGCTTGATCCTCACGTCGGTAAATTAACCTATATTAGAATTTATTCCGGCAAATTAACCTCCGGTTCTTATGCCTGGAATTCTACCAAAGACAAACAGGAAAGAGTCGGTCGTCTTCTTCTTATGCATGCCAATCAGAGGGAAGAAATACCAGAAGCTCTTGCCGGAGAAATAGTCGCTGTTGTCGGTCTTAAAGAAACAGGTACCGGAGATACTTTATCTGATCCGCAACATCCTATACTTCTGGAAAAAATTACTTTCCCCGAACCGGTTATTTCTCTGGCAATTGAACCCAAAACCAAGGTTGATCAGGAAAAAATGGGAACTGCTCTTCAGAAATTGGCTGAAGAAGATCCGACTTTTATCATCAAATCAAACCTTGAGACAGGCCAAACAATCATTTGGGGTATGGGAGAGCTGCATCTTGACGTCTTAGTTGATCGAATGAAGCGAGAATTTAATGTCATGGCCAATGTCGGCGCACCTCAAGTTGCCTATAAGGAAACAATTAAATCGGCAGCTGAAGGTGAAGGCAAATACATCAGACAAACCGGTGGCCGTGGTCAGTACGGCCATTGTTTGGTCAGAGTTGAACCTAAAAACAGGGGTGAAGGTTATGAATTTGTTGACGCCATCAAAGGCGGAGCTATTCCCAATGAATTTATTCCTTCTGTGGCAAAAGGAGTTAAAGAAGCTTTGGAAAAAGGAGTCCTGGCAGGATACCCTCTGGTTGATATTACAGTTACCCTTTATGATGGAACTTATCATGATGTTGACTCATCCGACATTGCCTTTAAAATTGCCGGCAGTATGGCTCTGCAGAATGCTGTCAAACAGGCAGGTCTAATTCTGCTGGAACCGATTATGAAGGTTGAAGTTACCACTCCGGATGAATTTATGGGAAAAGTCATAGGGGACCTTTCCAGCAAACGCGCTCAAATATTGGGAACCGAAAAAAGAGGCAAAGTTTCCATCATCAATTGTCTGGTCCCCCTGGCAGAACTATCCGGGTATGCTACCATCTTAAGATCACTTTCCCAAGGAAGAGCCACTTATTACATGGAACCGTCCCATTACGAAGAAGTACCCAAAAATATCACCGAAAAAATAGTCGGCGCCACCAACCCCCAAGTCGTCCGCGGATAGCTGTATTCTTGCCTTACTAAATTTCTTCTTGATCACATGTACTATAATATTTAGTACGATTAACTAATTATTCATGAATAATAGACTTGGAAAAAATTTAGCCCAGATGTTAAAAGGTGGAGTTATTATGGATGTGGTTAATGCTGAACACGCCATAATTGCCGAAAAAGCAGGTGCGGTAGCGGTAATGGCTCTTGAACGCGTCCCTTCAGATATCCGGGCCACCGGTGGAGTAGTCAGAATGTCGGATCCTACTAAAATAAAAGAAATCCAAGCTGCAGTTACGATACCAGTCATGGCTAAATGTAGAATAGGGCATTTTGTTGAAGCACAAATATTAGAAACTCTTGAGGTTGACTTTGTTGATGAAAGCGAAGTATTAACTCCTGCAGATACCCAATTTCACATAGACAAGAAAAAATTCAAAGTGCCCTTTGTCTGTGGTTGTCGTGATTTAGGAGAAGCTTTACGCAGAATAGATGAAGGTGCAGCCATGATAAGGACAAAAGGTGAAGCTGGAACCGGCAATATTGTTGAAGCTGTAAAGCATATAAGAGCAGTGAACTCCGGTATTGAAGAATTGAAGAAATTTATTAAGTCAAAAAATATCAAAAAATTAAAAGAAAAAGCTAAAGAATACAAAGTTTCATATGAATTGTTAATAAAAACAGCCAAATTAGGCAGATTGCCAGTTGTAAATTTTGCCGCCGGAGGAATTGCTACACCAGCTGATGCAGCTTTATGTATGCAATTGGGAGTTGATGGAGTATTTGTAGGCTCGGGAATTTTTAAAAGCAGTAATCCGGAAAAAAGAGCCAAAGCTATTGTCGACGCTACTGCACATTATTATGAACCGGACAAAATAGCTAAAGCCAGTGAAGATTTAGGTGAGGCGATGAAAGGACAAGAAATTTCTGCTCTGGAAACAAAAATGGCTTTACGTGGTATTTAACTTCCTGATTATTCATTATGAAATCAAAACAAGTTGGAATTCTCGCTTTCCATGGCGATGTATCAGAACATATTGAAACTTCAAAACATGCCGCTAAAAATCTTCAATTAGATATTAAAGTTATCCCTGTCCGCATAAAAAATATTATTCGCCATCTGGATGCCTTAATCATTCCTGGTGGTGAAAGTACTACGCTTTTTAAGCTATGCCAACGTGAAGGTATGTGGGAAGATATGGGGAAAGTCAAAAATATATTTGGTACCTGTGCAGGAGCAATAATGTTGTCCAAGAGTGTAATTCATAAAATCCCTGATCAAAAGACACTGGAGTTGATGGATATAGAAATTGACAGAAATGCTTATGGCAGGCAGATAAATTCTTTTGAAAAAGATATTGATACAAGTTTAGGTAGGATTCACGCGGTATTTATCCGTGCTCCTAAAATATTAAGTGTCGGGACAGATGTAAAGATACTTGCCGAAAACGAGGGTGAGATAATCGCCTGTGAACAAAAGAAAGGAAACAGTTATTATTTGGCTTCGTGTTTCCATCCAGAACTTACCTCAACTGTATTTCATGAATACTTCCTAAAGAAAATTTATCAGAATTAAGCGCTTAAAACCCTATTTTTTAATAATTCTTTTAGAAGAAAAGTTCCCATCAATTTTCGACCTCTTGCGCCTCTTATAACCATATTGTATAATCCCTTTACCCTAAATTATTTGGGGTAGTTTTTTATTTATAAAAATCAGAAAGGAGATTAATAATGGCACAGGCAGTTTTTCAAAGAACCAAACCTCATCTTAATATTGGTACCATTGGACATGTTGATCATGGTAAAACAACCTTAACATCAGCCATTACCCATGTTTTAGCTGCCAAAGGACTGGCTAAAGCTCTTAAATATGAAGAAATTGATAATGCTCCGGAAGAAAAAGCCCGCGGAGTGACTATTAATATCCATCATTCGGAATATGAAACCGATAAACGTCACTATGCTCATATTGATGCCCCGGGTCATGCCGACTATATCAAGAATATGATCACCGGCGCCGCTCAAATGGATGGCGCTATTTTAGTTGTCTCTTCTCCAGATGGTCCTATGCCACAAACCAGAGAGCATATCCTTTTAGCAGGTCAGGTTAATGTTCCTGCCATGGTCGTTTATATGAATAAAACGGATATGGTCCAGGATAAAGAATTACTTGATCTGGTAGAAATAGAAGTCAGGGAACTTCTTACCAAATACGGTTTTCCCGGCGACAAAATTCCGGTAATCAAAGGCAGTGCCCTCAAAGCTCTACAGGGGGATGCAGAAGCTATTAAATCAGTTGAAGAACTGATGAAAGCCGTAGATGAATATATTCCTACCCCAGTTAGGGATACCGAGAAACCGTTCCTTATGCCTATTGAGGATGTCTTCTCCATTAAAGGAAGAGGAACCGTCGTCACCGGTCGTGTCGAACGCGGCAAATTAAAAATAAACGAAGAAGTCGAAATTGTCGGCATTAAAGCAACTCAAAAAACGGTTATCACCGGCATTGAAATGTTCAGAAAGTCCCTCACCGAAACTATGGCCGGAGACAATACAGGTATTCTTTTACGCGGTATTGAAAAACATCAGGTGGAAAGGGGACAAGTCGTTGCTAAGCCCGGTACTATCACCCCTCATACCGAATTTGAAGCTGAGGCTTATATTTTAACCAAAGAAGAAGGCGGTAGACATACTCCTTTCTTCACCGGTTACCGTCCGCAATTTTATATCAGGACGACAGACGTTACAGCTGAGGTTGCTTTACCAAAAGGCGTGGAGATGGTTATGCCAGGGGACAATGCCAAAATGACGGTAAAATTGATAGTCCCTGTTGCTCTTGAAGAAGGTCAAAGATTTGCTATTCGGGAAGGTGGTCATACGGTCGGTGCCGGAGTGATCACGAAAATTCTTAAGTAACTTAGGTCAGGATAAAAGTAATGCCGAAAGGGAGAATTAGAGTACGTTTAAAAGCTTACGACGGCAGAATAATTGACGATTCTTGCCAGAAGATTTTGGATACGGCCATCAGGACCGGCGCTCGTGTCGTTGGTCCGATTCCGTTACCAACGGACAGGGAATATTATTCCGTTCCCCGTTCTCCTTTTACGGACAAGGACAGTCGGGAAGACTTTATCATTAAGATTCATAAAAGGCTAATTGACATCATAGAACCGACCGATAAGACAATTGATAGTCTGATGCATTTGGAATTGCCGGCCGGGGTGGATATCACTATCAAAATGTAGGTAATACGGATAAAAGTAATGATGTTATCTGAAATAAAGTCAATTACCATGCGTCTTGACACCTAAAAAATCAGTGAATTTGGCAGGTTGTAGAAACCCCGCCAAAGGCGGGGTAATTTTATTATTATAACGAAAAAAATAATGAACAGTCTAATTGGTACCAAAATAAATCAAAGTCAGATGTTTGATGAGAAGGGAATGCGCATCGCGGTAACTAATATTTTAGCCGGTCCCTGTGTGGTGGTCAGCATTAAGGAAGAAGCAAAAGACGGTTTTAACGCAGTTATTGTAGGCTTTGGTCAAAGAAGACTTATTACCGTTAAAAAACCAATTCAGGGTATCTTAAAAAAAGCGGGGATAATAGAAAAACCACCCCGCTTTTATAAAGAGCTGAGAATAACTAGTGCAAAAGACGAAAAAGATGTCATCAAGCTAGGCCAAAGCATCTCTGTAGGTGATGTTTTAAAAGAAGGAGATATTGTTCAAGTGACAGGAACATCAAAAGGCGCCGGTTTTGCCGGGGTTGTCAAAAGACATCATTTTAAGGGCGGACCCCGAACCCACGGTCAGTCAGACAGAGAAAGGGCTCCGGGTTCTATAGGTCAGACTACCACCCCCGGCCGCGTTTATAAAGGTAAAAGAATGGCCGGCCGCATGGGTAATCAGCAGGTTACCGTTAAAAATCTCAAAGTTATTAAGATCGACCCGGAAAAAAATCTCTTAACAGTCAAAGGTTTGGTAACAGGCAAAAGAAATTCTCTTTTAGTTATTAAAAAAATGGAAAAGTAAACAATGCCAAGTTCAAAATCCGTCTTGCCTGCCGGCGGGCAGGCCAAAATCAAAAAAAGTAATACCGGGAAAACGAAAGAATTAAAGACCGATATTTATAATATTAAAGGGGAAAAAACAGGCAAATTTTCTCTTCCTGAAAATATTTTTTCCGCCAAAGTCAACCCCGTTTTACTGGCCCAATCAGTCAGGGTTTATCTGACTAATCAAAGATCCGGAACCAGAAAAGCCAAGACAAGGGCAGAAGTAAATCATTCCGGCAGAAAAATCTACCGCCAGAAGGGCACCGGCCGGGCCAGACATGGAAGCATCAAGGCACCAATATTTATTGGCGGTGGTGTTGCCCATGGTCCGAAATTGAAGGATTATCAATTAAATCTTTCCAAAAAAATGCGCCGACTCGCTTTATACGGAGCCTTAACTCATAAATATCAGACTGATTCGATAAAATTTATTAATCATCTAAACGAGTTCCCTTCCAAAACAAAAAAAATGGTTGAATTTTTAGAAAATCTCAAACTTCTTGAGGATAAAAAGAAAAAAAGTTCACTACTTTTAGTTACTGATAAGATTAGACATGAAGTTGTCCTTTCGGGTCGCAATTTGCCGTATCTTTCAATTACCCCTGTCAATCAGTTAAATACCTATGAGGTATTAAGGAATAATGTTCTGTTAATGGAAAAAAATACTGTTGATATTTTACAGGGTAAAATTTCCTCACCTACCCCGCTTGTCGAAAAACCAAAAACAGTCAATAAAGAGCTTCCTAAAAAATCAAAAACTTTAAAAGAAAATAAATCAAAAAGAAAAACTAAAAAATAATTATGTTGACAACACCGATAGTAAAAAAACCGCTTATCTCAGAAAAATCATTGCTCGATGCCAAAATAGGTATCTATACATTTATAGTAGACAAAAGAGCCAACAAAATCGAAATAGGGAGAGAGATAGAAAGTCTTTTTAAGGTACATGTAACTTCAATTAAAACGGAAGTAGTTAAGGGAAAAGAAAAAACAGTCGGAAGGAAGCGAACAAAAACCAGGCTTCCGGATAGGAAAAAAGCCAGGATTAAAGTAAAAGAAGGACAATCAATTCCGCTCTTTGAAGTCGGAGGTAAATAAAAATGAGAAGCTTAACGTCTAAACGTCCTGAAAAATCATTGACTAATTTGTTAAAGAAAAATTCCGGCAGAAATTCTACCGGCAAAATAACAGTCAGGCACCAGGGTGGCCGCCAGAAAAGATTTTATCGATCTGTTGATTTTAGGCGAGATAAGTTTGATGTTCCAGGCCGGGTGGTTGCCTTTGAGTATGATCCTAACAGAAATGTCGATTTAGTCCTTATTCATTATGCTGACGGTGATAAAAGATACATTCTCAAGCCTCAAGGATTAACTCTCGGTGAAAAGGTAGTTTCAGGGGAAAATGTAGAGGTTAAAATCGGCAATACTTTACCCATGAAAAATATACCAATTGGTATATCAATTCATAATATAGAATTACATCCCGGCCGCGGAGGACAAATAGTCAGGGGTGCCGGTACCGCGTCCCATATTTTAGCTAAAGAACACGGTTCCGTTCATCTGAAATTACCATCGGGTGAAGTCAGAAAAGTCCAAGATGTTTGTTTAGCCACAGTCGGTCAATTAGGTAACATTGATTGGAAAGATACACCCATTGGCAAAGCAGGTCGTTCACGTCTTATGGGTAGAAGACCAGAGGTCAGAGGAACAGCCATGCATCCTGCTTCCCATCCTCATGGGGGCGGTGAAGGCCGTTCAGGAGTAGGTTTAAAAAGCTCCAAAACTCCCTGGGGTAAAGTTGCCCGGGGATTAAGAACCAGGAAAAAGAGAAAATATTCTGATAAGTATATAATTCAAAGAAGGAAAAAATAAATATGACAAGATCAAGTAGAAAAGGTCCGTATATTGATGCTAACCTCTTAAAAAAAGTCTTAAAGCAAAAGGAGACAGACGATCGGACTCCGATAAAAACTTGGGCCAGAAGTTGTCAAATTTCACCCGATTTTGTTGGGTCTAGCATCAGTGTCTATAACGGACGAAAATTTATCGACGTTTTTATAACAGAAAGCATGGTTGGTCACCGGCTTGGCGAGTTCTCACCTACCAGAACTTTTAAAGGTCACGGCCAAGTCACCAAGAGAATTTTAGAGAAAACATAAATTAATACAGTCATCCTGAGCGTAAGCGAAGGATCTCTCGCGAATGCGAGCTCAAACAAGTTGAGAGATTCTTCGGCAGAGCCTCAGAATGACAATAAATATGGAAGCTGTATCTCAAATAAAATATCTAAGGATCTCGCCTAAAAAAATTAAACAATTAGGCCGGCTGACTGTGGGTCTTTCACCTCAAAATGCTCTTGACCGTCTGGAGCATCTTAGTGGTAAGGCTCCCAAGCTTTTGTCAAAGGCGATAAGTTCAGCCAAGTCCAATGCTGTCAATAATCTTAAACTTAATTTACAAAATCTTGTAATCAGACAAGTTAGTATTGGTAAGGGTCCGTTTTTCAAAAGATGGCAACCCGTTTCCCGGGGCATGGCTCATTCGATAAAGAAACGGACTGCTCATATCACAATTAAAGTAGGAGAAAAAGAAATCAAAGCACCTGAAAAAAAAGAACCTGAAAAAATATCGGCCAAAGGCAAACCCCCAATGCTTTCGGGGAAAAAGGAGGCCAAATAATGGGACATAAAGTTAATCCCATAGGTTTCCGTTTAGGTGTCATTTTTACTTGGGATTCACGTTGGTTTGCTGATAAAAATCAGTATAAGAATTTCGTTTTGGAAGATGCTTTTATTCGGGAAGCTGTCTTTAATAAAGTAAAAATAGCAGGGTTAACCAAAATAGAAATTGAAAGGTCCATAAATACCCTCAATATTATCCTTCATGTGGTAAGGCCGGGTGTTGTTATCGGCCGGGGTGGTCAGGGTTTGGAAGAATTGAAAAAATTCATCCAGCAAAAAATAGTCGAGCATCGTAAAAAAAGGAATCTTTTGGATAAGAAAAATATAGTTAAGCTTGATTTGAGGGTTGAACCGGTAAAAGAACCTAATCTTAATGCTCATTTTGTAGCTACACAGATAGCTGAACAATTGGAAAAAAGATTGCCTCATAAAAGAGTGGTTAATTTTGCTTTGGAAAAAATGACCAATAGCGGTGCTAGAGGTGCCAAAATTATTCTGGCAGGTAGGATTGCCGGTGCCGAAATTGCCAGAAGGGAAACTTATAAAACAGGTACTATTCCTTTATCGACTTTAAGAGAAAATATTGATTTTGCCAAAGTTGCCGCCTTAACCAAATCAGGTTATGTCGGTGTTAAAGTCTGGATCTGCAAATAATAATATGTTTGTACCAAAAAGAGCTAAATTCAGAAAACAATTCCGGGGAAAAATGCGTGGTATTTCCACCCGGGGTAATGACGTTGTTTTTGGTCAATATGGTTTGAAAGCACTTTCTGCCGGCTGGATTACTACCCGTCAGCTTGAAGCAGGACGTCGGGTTTTAACCCGGTATACCCAAAAAGGGGGCCGGGTATGGATAAGGATATTTCCTGATAAACCGATAACTGATAAGCCGCCGGAAGTCAGAATGGGTGTCGGTAAAGGCGACGTTGTTGATTATGTTTTTACAGCCAAACCGGGTCGTATTATTTATGAAATGAGTGGAATACCGGAGGATCAGGCTAAAATAGCCATGAAAACAGCTGCAGGGAAAATGCCTGTTAAAACAACATTCGTCATTAAGCGATAATGCTTGTAGTGAGCGAAGTCGAACTATGAAAAAAAAAGATATTAAAGAATTAGTAACTAAGGAAGTTTCTGAATTGAAAAAACAATTGTCAGATCTTATTAATAATCTTAAAAAAATTCAAATTGACCAAAAAGTCGGAAAATTGAAAAATACCAATCTCTATGGGGAAGTTTTAAAGGATATCGCCCGAATAAAAACTGTTATAAGGCAAAAGGAACAAACTAAATTATGAAAGAATTAACAGGTAAAGTTTTATCTATCAGGATGAATAAAACCGTGGTTGTGGCCGTGGAACGCCAGGTAAAACACCCGCTTTATAAAAAAATAATTCGCCGGAGCAAAAAATATAAGGTTCATAACCAAAATCTGACTTTAAAAGAAGGCGATTTGGTGAAAATTGTGGAGACTATTCCCATCTCTAAAGACAAACATTTTAAAGTCATTAAAAAATTATGATTCAACTAAGATCAATTATTAACGTAGCCGATAATTCTGGAGCCCAAAGGCTGTCGGTTATTCAGGTTCACGGCCGGGGTAATAAAAAAATTGCCACCCTCGGTGATATTGTCACTTGTGTTGTTAAACAAGCCCTCCCCACTGGTCAGGTAAAAAAACATGAGTTGGTTAAAGCTGTTCTCGTCAGAATAAAAAAAGAAAAAAGAAGAAAAGACGGCTCTTATATCCGTTTTGACGATAACGCTGGTGTTATTATTGATAATCCTAAGGATAAAAATCCCAGAGGCACCAGAATTTTCGGCCCCATTGGACGCGAATTGAAAGATTTAGGATTTAATAAAATTGTGTCTATGGCCCAAGAGGTCTACTAGCTATGAAACTTAAAAAAGGAGACGAAGTTATCATTACTGCCGGTAAAGATAAGGGTAAGCGCGGCAAAATAGATAGAACATATCCTAAAAAAGAAACTGTCTTATTACCGGGTCTAAACATTTACAAAAGACATCTCAAAAGAAGAGATGAAAAAAATCCCGGCGGTATCATTCCTTTACCTCGACCCTTGCCTGTAGCCAATGTTGCTCTTATTTGCCCCAAGTGTGGTAAACAAACAAGGGTCGGTTACAAAATTGATAAAAATAAAAAATCCCGTATCTGCCGAAAATGCCATTCGGCTATTTAAGTTTATGTCTGAACTTTACCAAAAATACCTAAAAGAAGGTCGCCCAAAATTAATCAAAGATTTGCATCTTAATAACATCATGTCCGCCCCCAGACTGGAAAAGGTAGTTATCAATATCGGATTGGGAGAAGCCCTATCCAATAAAAAAGCCATCGAAGCCGCAATCCAACAGTTAAAACAAATTTCGGGACAAAAACCTATAGCTACTCGTGCCCGCAAGGATATCTCGACTTTTAAAGTGAGAAAAGGTGATATTATCGGTCTTAAGGTTACCTTAAGGTCTCAAAAAATGTATGATTTTATCGAAAAACTGGTAAAAATTGTCCTTCCCAGAATTAGAGATTTTCGTGGGATACCAAACAATTGCTTCGATAACACAGGTAATTATACCCTGGGATTGAGAGAACAGATTGTCTTTCCGGAAATTGATTATGGTATGGTCGACAAAGTCAGAGGTTTGGAAATTACTCTGGTAACTAATACGTCAAGCCAAGAAGCAAAACAACTAATGGAATTTTTGGGTTTCCCTTTTCAAAAAGAAAAAGGCTGAAATAGGATTAAGCATGTTATAATTGCCAATCCATAAAATATATGGCTAAACAATCGGATATCATCAAATTTCAGAAAAAACAGAAATTTCAGGTAAAGTTCCGAAATCGGTGTCAAATATGCGGAAGGTCCCGTGGATATATGCGTAAATTCGGTCTCTGCCGTTTATGTTTCCGGGAATTAGCCCATAAAGGCCAACTTCCCGGTGTTACAAAAGCCAGTTGGTAAAATTTATGACTGATCCGATATCTGATTTGCTTATTAGAATAAAAAACGCTTACTATGCCCATCATAGTAAAGTCAGCTTGCCATATTCACGGGTTAAATCCGCTATCGCTGAAGTACTCATGCGTTATGGTTATGTGGGGAAAATAGATGTTAAAGAAAATAAAAACCGAAAAATCCTGGTAATTGATTTGCTTTATCAGGGAAAAATAGGCAAGATAACCAACGTAGAAATTGTCAGTAAACCGGGACGGCGGGTCTATTTACCCTATACCAAAATTCCTAAAGTTTTGGGTGGTCTGGGAATTTCTGTCCTATCTACCTCACATGGTGTTATGTCAGGCCAGGATGCCCGGAAAAAGAAAATAGGCGGCGAATTAATCTGTAAAGTTTGGTAACTAATATGTCAACACTGAAGAAAAAACCGATTAAAGTTGAATCCGATATCAAAGTCGATTTTGACGCTGGGAAATTAGCCGTTTCCGGATCAAAAGGCACACTTACCCTTAATCTGCCGCCGGAAGTACTATTCCAATATCAGGACAATCTCATTAGTTTAAAGAATAAAGAGGGTGATTCTGATATTTCTCTCTTAGGTCTTTATTATTCATTAATTAAAAATGCTATTATAGGAGTCAAAACTGGCTGGCAAAAAACTTTGGAGATGGTCGGGGTTGGATTTAGGGCGCAAACAGACGGTAAAAAATTAAGTCTTTTTGTCGGTTTTTCTCATCCCGTAGAATTTACCGCACCTCAGGATATTTTGTTCATAGTAACGGAAAATAAAATTTTAGTTCAGGGTATAGATAAATATCTGGTTGGTGAGATAGCCGCTTCCATTAAAAGAGTTAAGCCTCCTGAGCCCTATAAAGGCAAAGGCATAAAATATCTTGGGGAAAAAATAAGAAAGAAAGCCGGTAAAGCAGCCAAAGGTGTCGGCGGTGCTGTCGGAAAATAAAAATATCTTATGATACCTAAACATATCTTACAAAAAAATAAGAAAAAAACCATTTTGGTTAAGGGAAACAGGGGATCCCTAACCCGTCCTCGCCTGTCGGTTTTTAGGTCTAATCGGTTTATATATGCACAATTAATTGATGATGATAAAGGCAAAACTCTTGTTACAGTTAATTCACAGAAATTAACAAAGGACAAGCTGAAATCTACTAAGTGCCAAATTGCCAAGATTGTAGGTCAATTATTGGCTGAAAGAGCCATTAAAGATAAAATTAAGACTGTCATTTTTGATCGCGGTAAGTTTAAATATCACGGCCAGATAAAAACACTTGCCGAAGGTGCCAGGGAGTCTGGTTTAAAAATATGATTACGGATAGCGAATTTATCGAAAAGGTAATTCAAGTTAACCGGGTATCGAAAAAAACGGCCGGAGGAAATAAAATAGGCTTTTCCATTTTGGTCGTTGTCGGCGATAAAAAAGGTAAAGTCGGTGTTGGTTTAGGGAAAGCTGCTGATGTCACTAGTGCTATCAGAAAAGCTTCCACCTACGCCAGAAAACATCTGATTAATGTACCCATTGTTAACTCCACCATTCCGCATGAAATACGAATGAAACAGGGTGCTGCCCAAGTGCTTCTTAAGCCAGCTCCCCCTGGTACAGGCATCAGGGCAGGAGGCAGTGTCAGGGCAGTTGTGGAAGCTGCCGGTATCAGGAATATTGTTTCCAAAATTTTAGGTACCGATAACCGAGCCTCTAATGTTTATGCGACTTTTACCGCTTTACAAAAGTTTCGGTTAAAAACCGATCAGCCTTTGGCTGAAAAAATAAAACAACATGGCTGACTTGTCAAAATTACCTAAAATAAAAGAGAACAGGAAAAAAAGATTGGGTCAGGGTCATGGTTCAGGTAAGGGAAAAACAGCAGGCCGGGGTACCAAAGGACAGAAATCTAGGGAGAAAATTTCTACCTCGATAAAATTAGCCGGAGTCTCTTTCGTCAAAAGACTTCCCTTGTTCCGAGGAAAAGGACGCCATAAAAGAATAAGCAGTAAACCCTTAGTGATTAACATTAAAGATCTGGCGGATTTAACTGAAAATACTGTTATTGATTTGGATTTTCTCGTTAAGAAACGTCTGGTTAAAAAAGATCAAGCGCAAGCCTTCGGCATTAAAATATTGGGGGAAGGCTCTCTCAAAATACCTTTGATAGTTAAATTACCAACCTCCAAAAACGCCTCTAAAAAAATAGAAAAAGCCGGAGGTAAAGTTGAAGTAAACCCCGAACGTTCGGGGTAAAATAAATTTATGGAAAAATATTTACGTCCGATCACGCTTGCTTTCAAAACTCCGGAGTTACGAAAAAAAATTCTTTTTACGGCATTTATCTTCCTCGTCTTTAGGATTTTTGCCCATATTCCGGTTCCCGGAGTTAATATTGATAAATTAAAGACTCTTTTTGCTCAAAGTGAATTTTTAGGCTTGTTGGATATTTTTTCAGGCGGAACCTTGGCCAATTTTTCTGTCATGGCTATTGGTCTTAATCCTTATATAAATGCCTCAATAATTCTTCAATTGTTAACTATCGTTTTTCCGCGCCTTGAAGAATTACAGAAAGAAGGGGAATACGGTCGGGAAAAAATCAATCAGTATACCCGCTTTTTAACAGTACCGTTGAGCGTTCTTCAGGCTCTTGGTATGTATGCCCTTTTAAGAAACCAGGGTATTATTGAAACTCTCTCACCCATGGTATTAATCTCCCTGATTACTACCATGGCTGCCGGGACGGTCTTTCTCATGTGGCTTGGTGAACTTATTTCCGAGTTCGGAATAGGTAACGGTATATCCATACTAATTTTCGCTGGAATAGTTGGCCGCCTGCCGGTCTTTTTCGGTCAGACTTTGTCCTTAGTTACCCAGGAATTGATAGCTAATATCGGCATTTTTATCCTCATCAGTCTTCTGGTTATCGCCGGAATTGTCTTTATTAATGAAGCTGTCCGCCAGGTTCCGGTAACTTATGCCAAGAGAGTCCGAGGCAATAAACTCTATGGCGGATCCACAACCTATCTGCCTTTAAGATTAAATCAGGCCGGAGTTATTCCCATAATCTTTGCTGTTTCTATTGTTCTTATTCCCCAATTAGCCGGGCAGTTTCTGGCCCAGATTCCTAATAAAGCTTTAGCCGGTTTTGCCAACGGTATGGCTTCTCTTTTTTCTTCAAATGGAGTTATTTATAATGTTACTTATTTCTTATTAGTCATCGGTTTTACTTATTTTTATACAGCCATAACTTTTAACCCGCAAAAAATTTCAGGAGAAATCCAAAAATATGGCGGTTTTATCCCGGGTATTAGACCGGGTACTCCCACAGCCAATTATCTGAATTATATTCTTACTCGAATTACCTTAGCCGGTGCTCTGTTCTTGGGATTAGTGGCCATCCTTCCTGCCCTAGCTAGGCTTGCAACCGGAATCTCCGCTCTGACTATAGGCGGCACTTCTATATTAATAGTAGTCTCGGTTGTTCTTGAGACGGTCAAACAGATCGAAGCTCAATTGGTTATGCGCAATTACGAAGGATTCCTTAAATAGAATGTATCTGATTATCTATGGTCCCGAAGGTTCCGGTAAAGGTACCCAGGCCAATCTTCTCAAAGCCAAATTAAATCTGCCGGTGATAACATCAGGTGATTTAGTTAGGGCAAAAGCCAAAAAGAATCACACAGTAGAAGGAAAGATTTGCCGGAAGGCTCTTGAAACCGGTCAATACGTTCCTGATTATGTCATGTTTAAGCTCTGGCGGGAGAAATTGGAATCCTCTGAGAGTCAAAAAGGTTTTATTCTCGACGGCTTTCCCAGAAATATACATCAGGCGCAATTTTTAGAGAGTGTAATATCTAAATTGAATTATTGTTTGGATAAATTTATTTACCTTAAATTATCCGATCGCCAGTCCAGGTCTAGGTTATTAAAAAGAAATCGTAAAGTTTATGAAGGTAGTAGTATTTCTCACGACACACCGGAACGAATAAATCAACGATTAAGGACTTATCATCAAATGGAACATGAGTTGGTCGAATTTTTCCAAAAAAAGGGTCTTTTGGCTGAAATTAACGGTGAACAATCAGTCGAAATGGTATTTCAGGATATATTGGCAAAATTAAACCTTAATATTTAATGGTAAAAAGTGTGGCTGTACTGGTTGGATTGCCAGGCACAGGTAAAACGCGAGCAGCGCAATTTTTTATTAATAATAAATTTCCAGTCGTCAGAATGGGAGATTTAACTCATAAACATCTTAAAATAAATAAACTGTCGCCATCGGAGAAAAACGAACACCAGGTTAGAGAAAAATTAAGGCAAAACTTGGGCCAGGATATTTATGCCCGGAGCATTATAGATAAGGTCAAATATCTATTAAAAACTCATGATTTGGTAATCATTGAAGGGATGAGAAGCTGTCAAGAATGGCAATTTTTCCAAAAAAATTTGAAAAAAGTAAAGATTATCTATCTTCAATCCGATAGAAAGAAAAGAATTAAGAGGCTTATGAATAGATTACCTCGAACTTTAACTTTATCAGAAATTGAACATAGGGAAAAATACGAGATAGAAAAGTTAAACCTTCCCCGTCTCAAACAGTTGGCTGATTTCGTTGTTATAAATAATACAGATATCCAGAATTTTATTCATGATTTATCAATAATTTGTAAACAATGCCAGGTTTAAATATAAAAACCGAGAAAGAAATCGAAATTATGAAAGAAAGTGGTCAGATCTTAAATAGGGTTATGGAAACTCTGCTGCATACGCTGGGTATAGGTGTCAGCATGCTGGAGCTTAATGCTTTAGCTGAAAAAGAAATAGAAAAATACGGTGCTAAACCTTCTTTTAAAATGGTTTCGGGTTACAAGTGGGCTATTTGTACTTGTGTTAATAATATTGTTGTCCACGGTATTCCGGACAATTATATAGCTAAGGGAAATGATGTCATCGGAATTGATCTGGGAGTTTACTACCGCGGATTTCATACAGATAGTTCCTGGACAGTCAGAATCAAGGATGATAAATCTGAAAAAAATAATGCAGTTGATAAATTTTTAACCGTTGGCAGACTGGCTTTAGATAAAGCTATTGAACAAGTTCTTCCTGGTAATTATATTTACGATGTTTCCGAAGCCATCCAAACTACAGTTGAAGACGCAGGTTTTTCGGTTGTCAGAAGTCTGATCGGACATGGTATTGGTAAACACTTACACGAAGATCCGGAAATTCCCGGTTTTGTATCAAACTCCAGGGAAAAAACACTCATAATAACTCCGGGTCTTACTATGGCTATCGAAGTAATTTATAATTTAGGTAGTCCTGAGGTCATTTATAAGGGAGATGGATGGACAATTCAAACCAAGGATGGTAAAATATCAGGACTCTTTGAGACAACCGTGGCCTTATCTGACCGCGGGGTTATTCTTTTGACCAAAAAATATGGCCCATCAGGGGACAACTGAAGCAGTCGGCATGGTAGTCGAAGCCTTACCTAATACATTATTTAGGGTGAAGCTTAATGACGGACGTCTGATTCTCTGTCATCTGTCCGGTAAAATGAGAATAAATTATATTAAAATTATGCCTGGAGATTCAGTTAAAGTCGAGTTAACACCTTATGATCAAACCAAAGGCAGGATTACTTATAGATTAAAATGAAAGTCCATTCATCAGTCGAAAAAAGATGTAAAAAATGTAAGATTGTCGTCAGACGTGGTAAAGTTTATGTTGTTTGTGAAAACCCGAAACACAAACAGCGTCAGGGATAATTATGGCTAGAATTTCTGGAATTGATTTACCAAATAATAAAAGACTGGACATTGCTTTAACTTATATTTATGGAATAGGTCGCAGCAATGTGTATCGACTTCTCAAAAATGCTCAAATAGAAGCAAGTACAAGGGTAGAAAAATTGAACGAAGAACAAATAAACCGTATCCAGAAGGCCCTCGACAAAGGATTTAAAACAGAGGGCAATCTTCGCGCCGAGGTTATGGAAAATATTAAAAGGCTTAAGGAAATAGGCAGCTACCGCGGTTTAAGACATATTAAAGGCCTGCCTGTACGAGGCCAAAGAACCCGTACCAATGCCCGTACCAAAAGAGGTAAAAGACAAACAGTTGGCGCTTTAAGAAAGGAAACCAGAGCCAAGTTGGGAGAGTCTGCTCCTCGGAAGGAAACCAAATGAAAAGTAGAGCTAAAGTATCCGAAAAAGGTAGAGTTTACATAACTGCTACTTTTAATAACACTATAGTAACTATCACTGATGAGGTTGGTAATACCCTTGGTTGGGGAACTTCAGGCAGCGTCGGTTTTAAGGGCACCCGCAAATCGACGCCATTTGCAGCTACTTCAGCAGTAGATCAAGTAGCCAAGAAAGTCATGATGAAAAATAATTTAAGAAGTGTTGATGTTTTTATTAAGGGACCTGGAGCCGGTCGGGATGCGGCCTTAAGGGCGCTAAAAAGCGCCGGTCTTTCAATTACCATGATTGCCGACGTCACTCCCATGCCTCATAACGGTGTCCGGCCAAAAAAGAAAAGGAGAGTATAAAATGGCGCGATATACAGGACCAAAAAATAGATTAGCCAGACGTGAAGGTGCGGATCTCGGTTTAAAAACACCGGGCGGGAAATCACATTCTCAGCTTTTAAAAAGATTAAAAATCACTCCGGGTCAACACGGTCAGAAAAGAAAGAGAAAACCATCGGATTATGGAATTCAGCTTCGGGAAAAGCAGAAAGTCAAAAGAATCTACGGTGTTCTTGAGAAACAATTCAGAAAATATTTCCAAGCTGCCACAAGCGATAAAAGAAATACTGGTGAGGCACTTCTTGCTCTTTTAGAGAGACGTCTCGATAATGTTATTTACCGCTTAAATCTTGCCCCTACCAGATCCTCAGCCCGTCAATTTATAACTCACGGTCATATTATGGTTGATAACAGAAAAGTAGATATCCCCTCATTTTTGGTAATTCCGGGTATGATAATCACTTTTAAACAGGACATGCTGGAAAATCCTCACGTAAAAAAAATGTTGGAAATAAAAGATCCTCAAATTTCCCCCTGGTTAGCAAGACGTGGACCTATCGGCAAAGTTGTTAAACTTCCCAAAAGGGATGATATTGCAGAAAATATAAATGAACAATTAATTATTGAATTCTATTCACGTTAATATTATTTAAAGGAGGAATTATTTATGGTCGAACCAAAATTTACTATCAAAGAGGAATCCGATACCGATACCTATGGAGAGTATTCTTTCGAACCATTGGAGCAGGGCTATGGTCACACTCTCGGAGTTAGTTTAAGACGCGTTCTGCTTACTTCCCTCAAAGGTGCCGCGATAACTAAAGTCCGGATTGACGGAGTAAAACACCAGTTTTCCACGATTTCCGGTTTAAAAGAAGATGTCATTCAACTTCTTCTTAACGTTAAAAAAATTCGGGTCAAACTACAATCTGATAAGTTCACTACTGCCAAATTAAATATTAAAGGTCCGGCTAAGATTTATGCTAAAGATATTGTTTCTTCTGAAGCTGAAATTATTAATAAAGATCTTTATTTGGGAGAACTTACTTCCAGTAAAGTCAAACTCAATATGGAATTAATAATTGAGCCGGGCTACAGTTATGTTCCCTCTGAAGAATACGTAGGTTCTAAAGAATTGAATACTATTATATTGGATGCTTTTTATAGTCCTGTTGCGAGGGTAAACTATCGGGTTGAAGCAACCCGTGTTGGCCGGATGACTAATCTGGATAAACTAATATTAGATGTTTGGACAGATGGAACAATCACTGCACTTTCTGCTATTAAAGAGGCAGCTAAAATTCTGGTTTCCTTCTTTATTCAAATCTATGAACCGAAAGCCAAATCCACAGAAGCAGTAGCGGTAACACCCGCCATCTCTGAGGAAATTCTCAAGATGACTTTGGAGGAATTAGACTTACAGACAAGGATAGTCAATGCCCTTCATAATGGAGGTATTGATACGGTAGGCCAACTATTGGGAACACCTAAAAAAGATTTATATAAAATTAAAAATTTGGGGGCCAAATCAATTACCTATATTGAAGAAGTCTTGAGAAAGAAGGGTATTGCCCTAACAGTCTGACATATTTTATGAAACATAGAGTTTTCGGCAAAAAATTAAATCGCGATATTAAAGAGAGAAAAGCACTCTTTAGGAATTTAATAAATTCCCTCATCATCTATGGCCGGATAAAAACTACCCTTGCTAAAGCCAAAGCTATTAAATCATTGATTGAGAAATTAGTTACCAAAGCCAAGGATGGTTCCCGTTCACAAGTCAATCAGATAGCCTCTTTTCTTACCAGAAAAGAACCGGTAAAAAAGCTGGTTAATGAGATTGCACCGCGATTTAAGGATAAAATCGGCGGTTATATCAGGATGGTGAGAATCGGCAAGCGTCAAGGGGATAACGCTGAAGTAGTAATGATGGAGTGGACTGCTCCTCCGGCTCCTCAAACTCCCCTTAAACCTGCTTCTGCCAAGTCAACTGATAAAAAAAACGCAGAAAAGCCTAAAAAAGTGAAAACTGAAAAGAAAAAATGAAATTAACAACTAAATCAACCAGTATAAAAGATATTAACAGGCAGTGGCATCTTATTGATGTCAAAGGCAAAATATTAGGAAGAATAGCCACTCAAATTGCCGGGCATCTGATCGGGAAATCTAAATCTTATTATGTTCCTTATTTGGATTGCAGTGATCATGTCGTTGTCATCAATTCCTCCCAAATCGCTGTTACCGGCAAAAAGAAAGAGCAAAAGATTTACCGTCATTACTCAGGCTTCCCTGGCGGTCAAAAAGAAAAATTATATAAAGATGTCATTAAAAATCAGCCGGAAAGAATCATCAGACAAGCCGTTTCCGGTATGCTTCCCAAAAATAAACTCAGAGATTCCATGTTAAGGAGACTCTATATTTTCCCAGATGATAATCATCCATATCAGAGCAAGTTTTCACAGACATCGTAAAAAGTATGCCTAAAAAAGAAAAAAAAGAAGAAAAATCCCGCCTCAGCGGGATCCCGCAAGCGGCGGGAAAAGCTGATAAAAAGTCAAAAACTCTCGAGTTTTATTACGCTGTTGGCCGGCGCAAAGAATCAAGTGCCCGGGTAAAGTTGTATATCACTGGTGATGATAAGGTTAAAATTGGCAATCAGGAAATAAAAGCGGGTGAAATATCAGTCAATTCGCTTCCCATTGAGAAATATTTTTTTGGCGAAATTTACCAGAAGATTTATCTTGAACCTTTCAGAACTACCAATACTCTCGGCCGTTTTGCCGTCACCGCCAAAATTACCGGAGGAGGTAAACAAGGCCAGTTAGGCGCTCTAATTCATGGAATTTCCCGTGCTTTGGTCAAAGTTGATGAGGAGAAATTTCGTCCCATCTTAAGAAAAAAGGGTTTTTTAACTAGAGACTCCCGAGTCAAAGAACGCAGAAAAGCCGGCTTAGCCCAAAAAGCGAGGGCAAAGAAACAAAGTCCAAAAAGATAAAATCAATGCCCGAAGTCCCGCTAAGATCGCACCATGAGCCGTATTCGAATAGAATTGAAAAGGCGAATGGTAAGATCAGCGGGACCAGCGCCAAAAAACAATCTCCGAAGAGATAAGATTTTTCATTATTTAATAAAATCAATTGACTCAATCAGTCTTTCAATGTCGGCATCCGTAAAACCGGCGGGTATGTTAAATAGTATGCTCTCAATTTTTTCTCGATGGTTTAAGGGAAAATTGACAATCAGCGTTTTTGAATATTCTATTTCTTCGCAGCCCCCTTTATACTCCCAAAAACATAATGTATTAAACAATAACGCCCTTCCGCCGGCTGGAATTTCTCTGGTGAAAATATTTTCTACTTTATATGAATTGCCGTTAGTGTCATTAACATAATATTTTCCTTCGCTTTCGGTCCAATTGTATAAAAATACCTCCTCGCGGCCGACTTTTATATCTTTTGATGCTCCCTGTGCAAAATAGTCTTCTCCGAATTCTTCACCTAACCCTCTTGTTGACCAGACAAATACGGTTCCGCTCGGATCGGATATGTTTTCCCCCCATTCATTAAATTCAAACATGACTAATTTATTTGCCTCAATCGGATATTCAAATCTTATTCCGACCCTGTTACTTTCAAGTTTTACCCAGGCGGGATCAGCAACTTTAATGGAATAAAACTCCATGATATTGTCCCAGTTATATATTTGTTCCTGGCATTTTGGGCAATTATTGATTATCGGTGTAGGTGACAATACCGGTATTCTGTATTCCCGGTTTCTCCAAAAAGAATTTGTTCTTTCCTCCACCTGCTTTTCCAAGTTTTTTTCGTACCTTGGAACTAAAATGATATAAAAAAAGAGAATTAAGGTGATTACAGACAGAATTATTCCACCTGCAAAAGCCTGTAAAGTTTTTCTCCTGTCCGGAATATATTTGGGATTTTTGTCTGCTTTAACTTTCATAAAGATGCCTATTTTTTAAGAGTAAAACTCTTGATAATTACCGTAATATTGTCCCGGCCTCCCTTGCTGTTTGCCCTGTAAATTAGCCATCTTACTTTTTCCTTAGGTGTAGCCGATGCTGCTACCGCCTCTAATATTTCGGCATCAGTAAGCCCGTATCTTATGGCATCAGAAGGCCCGTACTCTTTTCTAGTCAGACCGTCAGTGCAAAGAAGAATCTGGTCACCCTCCTGCAGATTATACTGCAGTCTGTCCGGGTTCACTTCTTGATCTCTGCCTAACACTCGGGTCAACTGGTTAATTTTATAAGGATTAACATGGTCCGTGGTTAATTGGTATATCTGTTTATCCCTGATTAAATATGCCCGGCTGTCTCCCACATGGTTTATTTCAAGTTTGTTCCCTATAATTCTGGCAACTGTTCCTGTAGTACCCATCTGTAAATCTCTTTCTATTCCCGTTCTGTAAATATTTGTGTTTGCTTCCTGCATTAGAAAGTCAAGACTGCGCTGGTAACTGTTAGCAAAAGTCTCTTTAGCGATTTTACTGGCTACCTCCCCTTTGCTGGCTCCGCCCACTCCGTCGAATACCCCGAAATATTTTCCGTCCGGCGAAATGAAATAATTGTCCTCATTATTTTCCCTCTGACCTACGTCCGTGCGTCCGGCTACTGAACTATCCGGATTAATTACTGACTCCGGTTCATATTTGGATTTACTCCGATTTTGATTACCTTGTGGTGGTGTTTTTTTGGCTCGAGGCTGTTTATAGTATTTGTTTAGGAACGGTCCGATTTTCCCGTCTTCCCAAATATCAGGAAGCCCTCTCAAAATTTCCTGGATTATCCGGTAAGCGCCCTGAGGCGTTTGGGGATGGATTTTTTCTCCGGTTCTTCTGTTAGTCCACCAGCCCGAGTCATCTAGATGCCAATCTTTCGGAGGAGTGTATCCTTTTAGATGATCGAAGTAAAAATTAACCAGCCTTTCGTCGGGTTTTAATATTGATTCAACTGCATTATTCCCCAAATTATCATATTTTGCCCTTTTTTCAGGATTCGAAAGTATGCTATAAGCTTCGTTAATTTCCTTGAATCTTTCTTCTGCTCCTTGTTGTTTGTTGTGGTCAGGATGAAATTTTACTGCCAGGTTCCTGAATGCTCTTTTTATTTCGTCAGGAATAGCAGTTCGCGGAAGTTCCAATACTTTATATAAATCCTTCTCCACCCAGGTAACACCGCTTCCTCCCCTGATTACCAGATAATCCTCCCACAATCTCTTTGCTTCAGAACGATTTTGCAGATCATATTTTTTACCGTGTTTATCAATTATCAGAAACGGATCTTCACTACTTCTTCTTAATTTTAAATGTTTCAATAATTGTGATTGCTTTTCAATAAACTTTACCGTATTTGCTCTCAATACTTCGTCGTTTCCTATTGTCAGTAATTTTAATTCCGAGTCCTGCGGTTTTATTTGGCTTCTGGAAACTTCTCCCAAAAAAGATTCCCAAGTCTCCGGATTCTGCCCTGAAATTCTGTCCAGTCTTGCCATTTCCAGGTAAGCTTCAGTTCTCAAATCCCCGTGGAATAGTTGAAGGATTTCTCTAAATTCCGCTTCTCCGATATTGGGATTTGATTTTATTAAATCATCGGCTAGCTGAATTATTCCTCGTCCGCTACCTGAATATTTTTTGCATATTTCTATCCAGCTTGTTTCTCCTTTTGGTTCCGCCAGCATGTTTATTATCCCGGTTAATTTTTCGTCTGTCGGTTGAAGCGGAATATCCGGTTGTATTACATCGGGATTATGAAGAGTAATGTTAGGCAGTTTATCGAAAAAAGTAGCATAGTCGGCTTCGTTCCTTTGCAGGGAAATTAATAAATCTAATGTTTGCGTTCTTGTTAATGCCGGTGCTTCAGTCTTCAGAAAATTGCTTTCACTCAAAGTTCGGCTTTGGCTGTCAAAACTCGCAATCAGATGCTGTTGGAAAAAAGTAGTGCCGACTGATCTTTCCAGATTTTGGGGAATTTCCATATTCGGCAGTTGCGGATTGACTGTTTGCATATATTTAGCATAAGTCATCTTGATGTGACTATGCAACTTAAGTATAGTTAAATAAATGAGCTTTATTAAAAACCTCTTTATCTTTTTGCTGATTTTTCCCCTAATTATTTTTTCCGCCCCTCCTGTATATTCACAATCTGCCACATCCATCCAAACCTCACCCTCTGCTCAAATAGCAACGCAGTCGGCAACGGATCTTAACCGTCATTATTCGGAAAAATTAATCGGTTGGGTAACAAATCTGCATCTGGTGACCTGTATTATTGTCGGTGAGAAGTGTTTTTCGGAGGAATCTTTAAAAAAAGGAGCCAAATTACCTGTTGAACTCAAATTAGATAAAAACCATGATTATTTTAAAAACGGTTTGCTTGGAGTTGCCTCCAATCTTTTTATTATTCCCTATGCCAATCCGCCGGCTTCCTTTAGTTTTGCCCTGATGAATAAACTGTCGGATGTTTCCATGGGTGGCAAAGTCTATGCCCAGGCAACCGGACTTGGAATGACTTCACTCTCAGCCTATCTGTCCTTCTGGTCAATTAGCCGCAATATCGCTTACAGTTTGATCATTATAGCTCTTCTGATTACCGGATTTCTTTATATATTCCGTTTCAAAATCGATCCTAATATTTCTATTGATATAGAAAAAACTATTTTAAAAGCAGTTTTGGTTGTTTTGACAGTAACTTTTTCCTTTGCCATCGCCGGATTTTTTATCGATCTGATGTACCTGTCTTTAATGGTTGTATTTCAGATTGCCAGAACCAATAATCTGGTTGATGCCCAGCTGGTTGAATCTTTATACGGTCATACAAGTCCGGGAGAAATTTTTGACTTTCTGACTATTCAATCAAATCCCTATGCTTTTGTCGACAGCTTTTTAAAAATAATCCCCGATACCGTCCGTAATCTGATCAAAGATAATTTAACATTTATGCTTGGAATGCAGATTTATCCTAATGTTGCTTCAGCCTTACACGATATAGTTACTTTCATTGAAACCAGATTTTTTGCTTTGGAATTTGACCCGGGAGCTCTGGCTGCAGGCGGTTTGGCTATACCCTTAAGCGGTTGGCTTGCATCGCAAATAATCGAAAAACTTGAACAGTTAGTTTTAATCGTTGCCATTTATTTTGCTCTTTTATTTCTATATTTCAGGATTTTATTTACTCTGATTGGTTCGTATATCGAAATAGTCTTTGGCGTTGTTTTTGCCCCTTTTTTATTGCTGGCCGATATTTTCCCCGGAAAAAATCAGTTTTCCAAATGGTTAAAAAGGTTGCTGGCTAATATTATTACTTTTCCGCTTTTAGCGGTTCTTTTTCTGGCCGGAGCTAATATAATAAAAGCAGTCTCTTCAACGGGAAATGCCTTTCTTCCTCCTCCTCTGTCGGGCATCACTCAGACGGTGTTATCTTCATTTGTCTCCATCGGTGTTTTAATGGCCATTCCGGCAATAATTGACCGGATTAAAAAATCTATTATTCCTGAGTACACGCTTGTGAATTTTCCTACAACCCCTGCATCAATTTTAGGAGTGGTTGCTTCAATTATTCCGTTCCTGCCGACAATAGCTCATGCATATAGTAGCGCAGCCTCAGGAGGAATGACCAAAATCGGTCAAATATTCCATAAGCCTGGAACTGTAAATCCGAAGAAACCTGAAGAACCTCCATTAGTTCCCCATATGCCATCAGAAGGAGAAGGAAAAACTTAATATTGCTACTCAAACCCGGGAATTTTTAGTATATCTACAGTAATAATTCTGAATATAAGAAATCCGAAGATAATAAGGATTATACCTTTAAGTGAAGATGTAATATATTTTCTGCCAAGTTTTACTCTTTCTACATCGTCACCGGAAGTCAGAATTAAATATGATCCGTAAAGAAAAACCAGAAATCCAGCGGCTCCGCCGATACTCATCACCAATTTAACCAAATATGATGAAATAAGGTTGGCCAAACCGATCGGTATGCATCCGATTGCCGTCCAGACGTGTTCATTATCCTGCATGCAGGTTAAACATTGAGAATTCTCCTCAGGCACAATCAGCTTGTTGCATAATTCTGAAGGGTTAAAGGTGCTCAATTTTGTACCTCCTAATAAACAACCCTTTCCGGATATACAGAATTTATCATACGTGCAGACTTCAATTGACGGCTGCTCGCAGACAATATTAAAGGATGATGCGGAAGAAAAATTTATATCAAATTTACAGCAGCCGTGATCACTTGACCAGAATTGCCCCGCCCCGCATATAGGGCATTCATTCTTTGAATAATCGGGAGGTGTAATAGTTGGTCCGCTGATATCAAATTTATAATCAGTCGGGTTGGGAGTTGGCGGATCTGTTTGTGCAAAAGCCATTTTATAGCTTGAAAAGAAGAGAATGAATACAAAAATAATTAGCCAAAGCCCGATACTTTTCTTCATCACAACTACAGTATAGAGTATATAATTCTATTTTTCATGGGGAGAGAAGTGTTATTTTAGGGATGGTTGATTGGTAAATTCAGGTAGTGAGCTTAAAGTTTTAGTCATGATATCCGTATAAGTCTGTTCAATAAAATCCAGAAATTCAGGAAGTTCTAATGATTCGTTTAAAATTGAAAAATATATTCTGAGAGTTTCTTCATCATTGACTGCCTCATCAATTTTTTTCAATTGTTCGTCAGTTAAAGTATCTGCGAAAGCATTGGTTAAATTGAATTGAAGTTCGGTTGCAAAATTATTAAAAAGCTTATCTTTTTCCTCTTCAGAAATAGGAAGAGAATTTATTCTTTGTTTATATTTTTCAAAGAGATCATCCATAAAAAAATTAGGCTTATTTTATACTCTTGCCGGAATGCGCTTCAGGTTCTGACAAAATAAAGTTTTAAGCCCATTTTCTAAGTTGGGAGAAACTACCCCTCGTTTTATTTGAGTCTTTAAATTATGCCATTTTTGTGTTGCAGATAATTGAGATCTTCTTATTCTTTGCATGTTAGTCATTACTGCCTGGTTAACAAATTCTCCAATTCCCTGTTTTTTTTGAAATATGGCTTTTAACAATTCTTGTGCCTTTGATGATTCTGTCTGTTCTGTATCGGTATTTACAATTCTTGAAGGATTGAGTGATTCTATATTATTCTCGCTTATTTTACCGTTTCGGAAATTTTCCAAGGCATTATGTACTTTCAATTTGATTCGGGCAAGCTTTTCTGATCTGGCCTCAGCTCTTCTTCTGAGTTCGTCAGAAGTCAAAGGAGTTACACCTGCTTCTTTTGCATTTATTTCCGGCGGGTGTGGTAGCGGTAGTCTATCACGACCAATATCTGCCATAATAATAAATATAATGTCAAATGATTATATTATCAATCTATTCCAGACCAGATCGGTATTGAATTGATAGATTTAGAAGGATTGAAAATAATCTGAATTCCGCTTAAAGCAAAAACTATTCCGGCAAAAAAAGCGATTAAATTATTGTCTTTTAAAACCAGGGAATTTTGATCTTCTCTTATTATTTTCACGGATTTTAAGGTCCGCCCCGTATAATGCATTCTTCAATTAATGATTCTGTTGCTCTCTTCTTCTGCAAAAATATATTCATATTTCATTTGTATATGATTTTTAACATAATTTCAATTTGCCATACCTTTTCAAAGAGTGTCAATAAAAAGCAAATTAATACCAACAATAAAAAAGTTAAGGATAATGTCTGTTAATGTCAGTGTATTCTTAGGCTAGACCTCTTCTTCTGTTAAGAACTTATAAAATTGATCAGCAGTAACTATTTTAATATTTTTAAAGTTTTTTAAATCTAATAATTCTTTGTCTCCAGTTACAATAAAACTGCACGAAGCTTTCTTTGCTGCTTCCAATACCCGATTATCATCATCATCCTTTAAGATACGAATTTCTTCTGTGGGTTTCACTAAATAAAATCTCTTCCTGATCAACTTATTTATCCGTTCAAAATGAGGTGACAATAAGGTAAATTTTTTATTTAAGACATCTTCAAGTTCTGCCAATAAAATAGAAGAAGTTACTCCTATAATTTTCTTTTTTAAAACATGTTGTAATATTTTTCTCGGTTTACCTCCAAATCCAATTGCCGATATTAAAATATTGGTATCAAGGAGTACTCTTAATCTTTCTACGGCCATGTCTATATTCTAATACTATTTTATCGATATCTTTCTCGCTCTTAATTCCTATCCTTTTCATCGTTATTTCACCCAACCGGAATATTTCCTCCCATTCGTTTTTGTCTTCCAGATATATCCTTAAGACTTCCCTGATAAGTTCGCTGCGGTTCCGGAATTCTTTGGCGGCCACTTTATCAACTTGTTTAACAAGCTCTTTAGGTAAAGCAATATTTAACGTTTGTGTCTGCATATACAATTATTGTATGCTTTTTATACATTTTGTCAAGAATGATTCAATGTATGTTATACGAACTTTGAATTTTCCGCATTTTGCGAACTTTCAACTTTCCTCTAAAGTGCTTCTTGAAGGAGGCACTTATGAAAAATATTTCTC
>MFJM01000061.1 GCA_001779205.1 Candidatus Gottesmanbacteria bacterium RIFCSPHIGHO2_02_FULL_39_14 | reverse complement strand
ATGAAGAAAAACGCAAAAATTTTAAAGAACTTTTACTCTCTTGGATACCTTGATACGTATTTATTAAGTGCATCCGTTAAATTTATAAGACTCTTATCAGAAAAAAATGGGTCTACATTTTTATCGCCGACTTGACTCAGATCTGGATCATCTGTTTGAAATTTGTATTCAGGTACTAAATCACCTAAGCCCGAGATACATAAATGGTCAACAAATCTTTCCCTTTCCCCTTGTGTTAATTTATATTGGAGTGCTAGCTGTTTAATTCCTAGTTCAACCATTTCATGAATCGGGGTATGAGATGGGTGTTTTCTTTTGAAGGTTCCATCTCTTCTCGTCAACATAATAATTTTTCCAGTATCCTCATATGAAGTTCCGCCTCGTCCATATCGAGTAAGCGCAAGATCATACATTGGGTAAACTTTAAACCCCCAGTTTTTATTAAATTGTAAAAATGAAGGAAATGCTTTTTCAATTCTTGGTCGCTCATTCTCTAAAGCTTGTAGCCCCGCATTATAAAAACTGGGGTCATATAGCTGATCTTTAAACAAACTTTTTGTATGATCCCAATCAACTCCATCAAAATTAGGTGACAATTCAGCTAATTTTTTGAATTCATGGTTATCTGGAATCTCGAAAGAATAGCCATGTTGACGGGAAAAAGAAACATTATCTAAAACATATCGCAGATATTCAAATTCCTCTTCTGCAGTATGCGGACGTATTACTAATGCAGGCAATGCTATAAGCTCCTTTCGTTCTGCGGGGGTTAATTGTTGTTGCAATTCAGACTTAGTGTCCATATTTATTATTCTACTAAAATTTAGTAAACTATGCTTGCGGAGCAAGCAAAAAAGTCGCGCGCGCTGAAAATAAGCGAGGCCATAGGCCGAGCTTTAAAATAGTGCGGCGGCTGGTACGGTCAGCCGCCGCTACCTTTGAAATACGTTCGAATTTTGTCAAAAACGCTCACAGATAAAACTATTTAATATCTGGAGCTTTATAACAATTTTATCCAGGACTGTTTAACAAATAAAGATAAAATGGGCCGGTTTTTTCGAATATGAACATTGCAAAGTTTTTTACTTGGATTGCTATAGGGATAATTTTTCTCTTCTTTATCTTCTTCTCAAGTCTTACTTCTTTTATTACCGACTGGTGGTGGTTTCAAGAGGTAGGATACACTGAAATTTTTATCATGTCTTTAAGTGCAAAAGTGGTACTGGGTTTAGCGGTTTCAATTATTACTTTAATATTTCTCCTGATCAATTTTCTTGTAGCAGTCTCCTCTAAAATCCCATGGCTGGCAACCATTCCGGAAAGTCTGGTGGGTCAACCCATAAGTCTTGATAACCGGGTGGTGAAAAAGCTGGGTATCATTGCCTGTCTGATTATTTCCTTATTTTTTGGGCTCATTGCCTCAAGCAGTTGGCAAGATGTACTTAAGTTTATCAACAGCAGTTCGTTTGGAGTAGCTGATCCTGTTTTTGGCCGCGACATAGCTTTTTATATCTTTTCTCTGCCGGTTTTTAATTTAGGCTTAGGACTTATCCGGACTCTTATTCTTCTATCGCTTATAAGCTGTGGTGCTGTGTATATGTTGCGGGGCAGTTTGAAAATATCAAGCTTACTAGGTAAACTTGGCGGTGCCCAACTTCATAAACTTGGTCTGCCGACTATAAAAGAGGCAGGACAAAAAGAAACTTTACCTAGTGCCAGAATTCATATCGGAATCCTGCTTGCTCTTTTTTTAACAACTATTGCAGCAGGCACTTATCTTTCCTTGTTTAAGCTTCTCACGAGTCAAAGCGGACCGGTTTTTGGAGCAGTCTTCACCGATGTGAACGTCATGATTCCACTTCTTCGGGTATCTATCCTGGCAATGGTTTTTGCCGCACTTTCCTGTTTATACTGGGGAATAAACGGAAAGACCTCTTTACTTTTAGGAGCTGTTACCATTTATTTTCTTGTTGGATTGGCGCAAGGAATTATTCCCTCAATATTTCAAAAGCTGATCGTTGCTCCCAATGAACTTGCCAAGGAAACGCCTTTTATAAAAAACAATATCGCCGCCACCCGTCACGCTTTTGGTCTGGAAGGAATCGAGGAGCGGGAAATTTCAGGGGATAAGCCATTGACTGCAGCCGATATTGCCAACAATAACCTTACAATCAAAAACGTCCGTCTTTGGGATAGAGCTCCTCTTCTCTCAACATTTTCCCAGATACAGGAGATAAGAACCTATTATGAGTTTGTCTCTGTTGATAATGACCGTTATACCATTGATAGAGAAATCCGCCAAGTCATGCTTTCACTTCGAGAGCTGGCTACAGAAAGTTTGCCTAATAAAAGCTGGATTAACGAAAGGTTGACATTTACCCATGGCTATGGCCTAGCAGCAGGACCGGTTAACCAGGTGACTGCTGAAGGATTACCGGTTCTTTTTGTCAAGGACCTACCGCCAAAATCCGATGTTAAGGAACTAAATGTTACCCGTCCGGAAATTTATTATGGAGAACTTTCCAATGATTATGTATATGTAAAAACAAAATCCAAGGAATTCGATTATCCCAAAGGAGAAGAAAATGTATACACCACTTATGAGGGTCGTGGAGGAGTGGAGATAAATTCACCCATCAGACGACTTTTTTATGCCATACGTCTAGGCTCACTCAAACTGCTTTTGTCAAACGACATTACCCGTGACAGTAAGATTCTCTACTATCGCAATATCATTGAAAGAATTACTAAAATTGCTCCATTTCTGACCTTAGACCGTGATCCTTATTCTGTTGTTGCTGATGGAAGAATTTATTGGATAATAGATGCCTATACGGGAAGCAATCTCTATCCTTATTCACAGCCTTTACCACTTAACGGGGATCGGGTGAACTATATCAGAAACTCGGTAAAGGTAGTTATTGATGCCTATGACGGTACGGTTACCTTTTATCAGGCAGATAAAGATGACCCGATTATCAACACCTATGCCAAGATTTTTCCCAAAGTTTTCCGTCCGTTTTCGGATATACCCAAAAGTTTAGTTACTCACTTACGGTATCCAGAAGATATTTTTACCATGCAGACAGCTGTCTATACCACCTACCATATGGATGATCCGCAGATTTTCTACAACAAAGAAGACCAATGGGAGATACCGATAGTTGCCTTAGAAGGAGAAAAAGAAACTAGCGATAAAATTCCGGCCATGACCCCAAGACACATGATCATGAAGCTTCCAGGAGAGAAGATTGAAGAGTATATCCTGATGCTCCCCTTTACTCCGCGTGCCAAAGACAACCTCTCTGCCTGGATGGTAGCAAGGAATGATAAAGAATTTTATGGGAAACTTCTTGTCTATCGTTTCCCCAAACAAAAACTCATCTTTGGTCCCAAACAGGTGATTGGACGTATAAATCAAGATGCAGAGATATCAGGACAGATTTCCCTATGGGATCAGCGGGGATCTCAGGTAATTCAAGGTCCGCTACTGGTTATTCCAATCGAAGAATCTCTTATATATGTACGACCGTTATACCTTAGAGCAGAAACAGGAAAAATTCCGGAACTAAAACGTGTAATTGTAGCCTATGAGAATAAGATTGCTATGGAAGAAACACTTGAGGCCGGTCTTACCCGGATTTTTGGCACGGGAGTATCAAAGGCAATACCGCTAACCACTACTCCTATCCAAAATGATCAGGAAATAATCAAGCAGGCAAGTGATACTTATAATGCCGCCATCCGTGCCCAAAGAGAGGGAGACTGGACAAAATATGGAGAGGAGATAAAACGATTGGGGGAAATATTAAATAAACTGCAAAAATGATTCCATTTTCTTTTTTTCGAAAAATACTTTTAACTCTGGTGCCGATAATACTTTTTTATCTTCTGGGAAGGAAAGAAAAGGGGAAAAATAAAAAAACTCTTTCAGATATCGATAAAAGCAAAATTGTTGAAGGAGAAATAGTAGAGAAGAAAAAATAATCGGTAGTTCACTTATTTATTTTCATCAATTTGATATAAGTAAATACCGTCTTTTTTGTTGATATATTTCCAATCGGGGAAGGGAAAAATATTGGCTATAACTGTACTCCCCGGTTTAAGTTCTTTTAATAACTTTCTTTTTAATCTGTTCATAATATAGTCAATGCCAAAGACAATAATAATATTAAATTGTGATAAATCGATTTTCCAGAAACTTCTCCAGTGAACGAATGCATTATTGCCAAGACCTTCCTCTTTTATTTTATGTTTGGAAATCAATACCAGAAGTGGATTAATTTCATAGCCGTGAATCTCTACCCCTTTTTTGGCAAAGGCCCTAACCACCCGGCCGTCTCCCGATCCTAAATCAGCTATTCTAACTCCTGGTTTAATTTTTGCTAACTTAAGCATAGTAGAAATAGCTGTTTCTGAACTGGGAGCAAAAATAGGTCCTTGAAGAAAAAAATAAACAACAGATAAAAAAATAAATAAAATTAAGAGGTAAATTAAAATCAAAACCATTAATTTTATTATTTTCCCTTTTTTAAGGCTTCGAGGATATCCGCTACAGGACAGGTGGCCACTGCCAGGTATTTGTCTGCAGCCCCGTAATAAACAAAGAGGATGCCGTCCTTGATAACCTGGCCGCAGGAAAAAATTGTCCCAGTCCGGTAGCCTTCATTTTCGTACCAGGCATTAGGTTCCAAAATAGGATTATGCAGCCAGGCCACTACTTTTAAAGGATTGTTTAAATCAAGAAGAGCTGCGCCCATCCGGTATTTCATATCTTCTTTTGCTACACCGTGATAAAGAAGGAGCCATCCGTCAGTAGTTCTTTCCGGTGGCCCGTTCAAACCAATTTTTAGATTATCCCAGGAATTAACTCTAGGACCCATCAGGGGGTGCCCGCCTAAATAATGGTTGTCATCAAAGTCCAGATCAGTAACCAAATCGATCCATATGCATGGCGGCAATCGGTGGAATATCAAATATTTATTGTTGAATTTCTCGGAAACTATACAGCTGTCTTTATTATCCATCCCGGGTGCGGATATCAGTTTTGGCCGGTTCCAGTTAAATCGTTTATTGACAAAATCGTTCTTGGCAATAGTCGTCAGGGCAATTCTGGGTGGATTAGCTCCGTCACAAGCCGTATAACACATATAAATCGTATTATCGATTAAAGTTAATCTCGGATCTTCACAACCGGAAAAACCTTCTCCCGTTTTCCTTTCAAACTGTTCCCGTGTCAGATAAATAGGTGAATCTAGTCGTTCTTCAATATTTACCCCGTTATGACTCTCGGCATAGCCAAAGACGGAGGTTTCATCGTCTCCCATAGCTCTGTATACAATATGAATTTTATTATCAATTAAAATCGCTCCGGCATTAAAGGTATATTTTGATTCCCAGGAGTGTGTTTTGATGGGAGAAATGATAGGATTTTTATCAAAACGGACGAGTAATTCTGCTTTCTTTTGCTGCGGATTAACTGTAGGATTATGTTTTAATTCGGCCAATAAATCGTTTAAGGTTATCGAGGCCCGGCAGATTGAGGTATCACAGGCACTGTAGTAGATAAAAAACTGACCTTCTTCAATAAAAGCGCTGGTAGGAAAGATGACATTGGGTACTATACCGTATATTTCATAGTGATCTTCAGGTATGAGTAGTGGGTCGACAGTTTGGCCGATTAATTTTCCAGGATTTTCCAAATCAAGCAGCGCTCCGTCAATACGGAAAAGGCGCTTGCCCTGGAAATAATTTTGGATATAACAAAAAATAACAATCCATCCTTCACTGGTTTTGACAGGTACGCTACCCACCTCCAGATGATCATTATCAGTATGGAAAATCGGCACTGTTTGACTATCCAATCGGCTATACCAGTCGTACCAGAATTTTTCATTCCACATCTGACTCTCATTTTCAAACTGGGCCAGACAGATTTTTGCCGGTGGTTTGTCGGTATGAACAGTTAACAGGGCGGTTAATTTTCCCTTTATTTTTTCCGGGAATAAAACAAAAGCTTTGGCATTAAAAGGAGTAATTAAATGTTTTTCAGAAATAGTTTCCAAATTATTTGATTTTGCCAGCCCCACTTTTATCGAATCACTGTCAGGTGGATAGTTTGATAGGGCAGTATAAAAAATGTAATAGCCTTCTCCCAATTTAGTAAGCCTGGGATCTTCACAGCCGTATTTTTCCCATGGTTGTTCCGGTACGATCAGTTGTTTTCTTTTCTTAAAATGAACCCCATCCCCGCTTTGGCAGACGCCGATCGTAGACAGCTTTAATCGCTTGTCTTCGTAGAGATGAGAGATAGATAAAGCCCGGTAAACCATTTTATAGACTGATTCTTCCTTTACAATTGAACCGTTAAAGGCCGCTTCGGCTTCCCAAGCGTTGATTTTATTAGGGTAAAATAGGGGATTGTCACGGGATCTTTTGCTGTTTACCATCTTAATTCTTATTAATCTTTAACTTAATTTTAATATCATGTTTATAAAACTTCATCATTATTAATAATAATACCAATGAAATATACCTTGCCGCCACTGCCTTACGATTATAATGCTCTTGAACCGTATATTGATAGCCGTACCATGGAAATCCATTATACTAAACATCACCAGGCTTACGTTAACAACCTAAATAGCGTTATGGAAAAATATCCTCAATTATCCTCCGTCAAGCTTGAACAGTTGATGCAATCCCTTGCCAATCAGTCATTTGCTGACCTGGACAAGACCATGTTTCGCAATCACGCAGGAGGGCATCTTAATCACAGTTTTTTCTGGACTATCATGTCTCCTAATAAACAAATAAATGAAAAATTAATATCTGATATCAAAAAAGAGTTCGGCTCTTTGGAGGAATTTAAAACTGTCTTCAAACAAACCGCTATGGGGAGATTCGGTAGCGGCTGGGCCTGGTTAGTTAGTACCTCCGATAATAAATTAAAGGTCTATTCTACTCCCAATCAGGATTCCCCTTATCTTGATGGATATCACCCTCTCATCGGACTGGATGTTTGGGAACATGCCTATTACCTGAAATATCAAAATAAACGGGATGAATATATTGACAACTGGTGGCACGTGCTTAAATTGATTTGAATCCCCGTCCTTATTCTGCTAAAATCTTTCCATGTCAAATCAGTTGCTTCACCTTGATAAGGAAATCCGTGTAGGCGATATTATTCAGGTGAATTACAAACTAATTGAAAGAGAAGTTGTTGCCGGTCGGGCTAAGCGTGAAAAAAAAGAAGAAGTCAGGGAAAGAATTCAGACTTTTGAAGGAATTGTTATTAAAATTCGGGGAGAGGGAGAAAATAAATCGTTTACTGTCAGAAAAATTGGTTCAGCCAGAATTGGCATCGAAAGGATTTTTCCCCTGATTTCACCCTGGATTAAAAGCATTAAGGTCAAGAAAAACACCAAGGTTAGACGGGCAAAATTATATTATTTAAGAGATAAAGTCAGTCATCCCCTTAAAGCCTGATTTTTTCTGCGCTTAATTAATCTTCTTTTTCTATGAAAGCATTAATTTACGGTAATCTGACCGTAGATCATAATTTTCATCAAAATATGTTTTATATGTTGCCGGGAGGGGCAAGTTATTATATTGCCCGCTCCTTAGGCAATTTGGGAGTCAAGACCCTAGTCATCAGTCCGTATGGAGAAGATTTTCCTAAAATTTACCTTCCTCATACCCGGTTTCTTCCGGAAAAGCCTGCTTCCAAACAAACGCTTATCTTCAAAAATATTTATCTGCCTGATGGAACAAGAAAACAATCGGTAGAAAATCTAAAAGATTCAATTTTGCCGCCTGTTGATAATTTGCCTCCCGATATTTTTCCTACCCAAGATTTGCTATTTGTGGCTCCTATCTTGAATAATATCGCCACAAGTGATCTGGATAAACTGTTGAAGTTTACCTCTTTCGGCTTGAAGATATTATTGCCTCAGGGCTTTTTCCGAAAAAATTTAAAAAAAGAAATAGCTTCCGTTAAATGTAATTTTTCTAATAATTTATTCCGTTCATTTGATATTATCGTCGTTTCCGAGAAAGATTGTTCTGAGGCTGATAATTTAGCCAAATATTGGGGACAGGGGCAGACTATAGTCATTGTCACCAGAGCTGAAAAAAATGCTACAGTTTATCATCTTGGAACAAAAAAGAATTATTCCTCTTTCAAAGTGAAAAGTATCTTTGATGAAACCGGGGCTGGTGATATCTTTGCTGCTGCTTTTGCTTTTGCCTTTTATAAAACCGGAAAAATTAACCCAGCAGTTTTTTTTGCTCATGCCGCCTCAGCCCTTTCTTTACCTTTATTGCCAAAGGAGTTAAAATACGGTCTGCAGGAAATATTATATTTTGCCCGTCATCAAGGAATAAAAATTAATTTATGAACTATGTTCTGCAGACATTTACTTCGATAGGTAATTCAATTTTGTTTGTCATTGTCTCTTTTTTGCCCAAGTTCTTTGCCGGATTAATCATCCTCATAATAGGTATCATCATTGCTTCTTTAATTCGGGATTTTATTAAATTAATTTTCCGTTATCTAAAATTGGATCGCTGGCTGGAAACAGCTGGTCTGGTTAGAGCCCGCGAAATTCAAATCTGGCCGAATATATTAGCTGAACTTGCCAGGTGGACGACTATTTTTATCTTTTTATTGTCCGCAGTTGAAACCTGGGCTATTCCTAAGGTAGGGGACGTCTTAAATCAGTTGCTTTTCTTTCTTCCCAATGTTTTTATGGCGGTGGTCATCGGTTGGATTGGCTTGGTAACCGGTCGTTTCTCTTTTGATATTGTACGACATGGAATAGGTGGGGTAGGGGGTAAAGAAGCGGTTATTCTTGGCAACATTGCCAAATTCGCCATCTACTTTTTTACGGCTTTAATAATACTCATCCAGCTTGGTGTAGCTGCAGATCTGGTTAAAATCTTATTTACTGGTCTTGTAGCTATGTTAACTTTGGCTTTCGGATTGTCATTCGGTTTAGGAGGCCAAGACCAAGCGAGAGATATTCTTAAGAGAATAAGATTTAAAATTGAACAACAATCTCAATCATCTTTAAAACGATCCCGAAGTACTAAAAATTAATTTCTCTATCTTCTGCTTCACCGATATATTTATTATGTTAAAATTAAATCTTGTTACTAATTAGCCCCGTTCGTCTAGCGGCCCAGGACACATGGTTTTCAGCCATGGAATCGGGGGTTCGAATCCCCCACGGGGTACATATAATCAAATAGGCCTATCTGACAAGCTAAAATATAAGTTCTAAATACTGTCCACATCTCGGAGAAAAATCTGTTAAAATTAGTTAATGTCAGTTGCAAAAAATACAGACCACGGGACCGCTAAAGTTGGGACTTTAAAGCAAATCCTTGAAGCATTCAATAATCATGATCTTAATACGATTATGGAATTCTTCTCTAATGACTGCTCCTTTGATTTTCCAAGGGGCCCCAAACCCTGGGGACAACGCTTCATCGGCAAAGACCAGGTACGCGAGGCTCTTACCAGTCGATTCAAAGGTATTCCTGACGTTCACTACGGAGACGATCAACATTGGGTGTCAGCAGATGCAGATAAGGGTGTATCAGTATGGACGCTTACTGGAACTACAACATCAGGGGTTAGTTTAAAAGTGCGAGGTTGTGATCTTTGGGAGTTTCAGAATGGCAAAATTACCCGAAAGGATTCCTATTGGAAAATAGTCGAGAGCACAAATCATAACTAATCACTTCGCAAAGGTAAGAGGTCTGAAAAATAAATAATACGTTCGAACGTCGTTCATCAGGGAGTACTGTCTTTCGTTAAAGCTACACATAGCAAGCTTTTCGAAGATTCATCGTAGGATAGCAAGCGTCGGTATGTACTAAACCTAAATTCTCTACATCAATATTACTCATAGATATTACATCGGATTTACTCCAAATTTAAGAAATCGTTTAAGAGAACATTAATCCGGAAATGTGAAGTCTACAAAATCAGATAGAAATTATAAATTAGTCTGGTATTGTGGATTTCCGACTGATAAACAAGCGATTAATTATGAAAAATATTTGAAAACCGGTTCGGGAATTGCATTTATTAAAAAACGATTTCTTAAATCACATTTAGTAGCTTTAGAGAAAGATAATATTTCTGACTCAGGATTAATCATTACTCGAAGTTCGAAGAACGAAGTGTATAATCCGGCACGGGGTACAAGTAGCGTATCAAAAACGGCACCTGGAAATTAAAAATGGTCTTTCAGGCCCCGCGTAAAAGATCGGGTCGAACACCTAATTTCTTCAAGTAAAAAAGAAAATGCAAAAATTTTATAAAGAACAATTTATGAATTTAAATGGCCTAATTTATGTGATATTTTATTTGTAAATTTTGTGATTTGTATTTGAGTTCCTTATTTATTTAGTGTTTTCCTTATCAGATTTAATAACAGGTGTTGTTATTTCGGTAGGAGGAGGTTGAATTGCATTATTATTAATTGGAGGATCTCCTCTTCTCCAACTATAATCTGGTGGGAGCGTATTTTGTAGTCTTATAAATGCATTATAAAAATCTTCTAGCTGTTGATCATTAAAATCTTTAAGAGTTATTAATGTTCTTTTTTCCCTAGAGGGAAGCGAGCTTGCTCCTTGCTGACCTAGAGTATCTGTAATTACCCTGCGTAATATTTTTGCTGATAATGGTTTCGTTATAAGATTAACTTCATTACTCTTGGATTTATCGTACGAAGGTTTTAATAATTTTTCAGTATGCGTTGGAGCTTCTGAAACTTCCTTTAAGACTTCTTTTGGTTTAACGTCCGCTTTAATTTTCAACTGATCAAGCCAATCTCTGCCTTTCTGAGTCCATTCATTTAATTTTTGTCTTACAGGCTCTGGTATAATCGGTTTTTTAATTTCTGGTATTTTACGGATTGCTATTTCCACCATATATTTAAATAGTCAATTTTTTTTGAAAATATTCTTCTGCTAACCTGTTGGCTTCATCAAAATGGTTGTGTTTTATCAAATCTTCAATTTTTAGCGATATCTCATGCTTATGTATTTTTTCAAACTCCGATATATATTTATGAACCACTCCTGCTAATTCTACAAAACTATCATCTAGGGTGGGCAATATTTGTATTATCTGCTCATCAGTCAAATTTTCTGGTAGATGGGAAAGTATAAATTTGGCTATTAAAGAGGCTTTTTCTAGGGAGAGATTGTAATGTTCAAGTTTGTCTATGAGAAATTTTGCTACATCCCTTTCCAACTTAAATATCAAACCAGTTTGTGATAATTGATTATTATCCATTTTCTTAATTATACTTTAATAAAAGTGATTTTCTAGTTTTAGTTGAAATTTATAAATTTTTAGTTCGCCCGAAGAGCGAGTATAATCGCCCGCTGGCGATTACGCGCGCGCTAAACACAAGGCCGCAAAGAGGCCGAGTAGATGGTGAGGGGCGAAGCGACGAGCTTCAATGATTTGAAAAAATGGTTCGAATTTTTTCATAAAGCGGGTACACGAAAATTTAAAGATTCAACTCCATAAAAATATATCCACACCTAAGTCGGACTTCGAACCTAATTTGAATTGATCCAGATATTTAGTTAATATTAAATTATATGAATAATCTTACTCTTTTTCCCAATTTTACTATCTCAGATTTAGACAGATCCAGAAATATTTTAATTACAGGTGGTCCTGGGGTAGGTATGTCAAAATATTTACTAGATTTAATATATCAGGATATCACATCCGAAAGACCAATTATCATATTTGACCGGTATGGAGATCTTATCGAAGAAATACTTTCGTATTCAGCAAAAGAGATACAACAAAAAATTGCTTATATAGATCTTGGTAACAAAGATTATCCTGTTGGTCTTAATTTATTTGAAGATAAAGGAGAAGGAACAAGAGAAAATATAAGTAATTTCTTAATAAATTTAATGTATAACCTATATGATCCAAATAGGACAGGTGTTATCGGACCAAGATTTGAGCATGCAGTCAGAAATGCCGTATCTACTATTATATATGATGAAAAATCTTCTTTTCTTGAACTTCTTCGTTGTCTAACTGATTCGGAGTATGTCAAAAAAGTACTTCCAAAAGTTTCTGATCCTGTTGTACAGAATTACTGGAATAAACAGGTAACTCAAACATCTGACTTTCATAAATCAGAAATACTCGATTATATAGTTTCAAAATTGAGTATTTTTGTGACTGATAAAATGATGAGGTCAATATTATGTCAATCAAAGTCTTCAATTAATTTTTTTTCTCTTGTTTCTGATAACAAGATAATACTATTTAATTTCGGCAATTTAAGACAATATAGTGATGCGAATAAAGTTATTACATCCATACTTTTGTATAAATTAATGAACGAACTGAAAAAAAACAGAGTAAATACTCCGATAAATCTCTTTATTGATGAAGCAGTTTCGTGGCCAGCAACCTTTATTACTGAAATGCTGACTGAAAATAGAAGATATGGAGTGAATCTAGTTGTAACAACTAATAAAATTTCTGAAGCAAACACTCCACTTAAAAGAACACTGCTTAAAACCGGTTCTGTTATTTCGTTTAGACTTTCTTCATCAGATGCAGAAATTATTGCTCCGGAATACCATAATAATAAAATAACAATTGATTCATTATGTTTATTGAAAAAATATCATGCATATATAAAGTCATTACAAGATGGTGACGTAGTAATAAAGGATGAACCTGTAGATTTTAAAAAAGAACATATAGCTTTAGATTCAAATAAAGAAAGAAATGATGAGATAAAAAAACAATCTCAACAAAAATATGGAGTAAATCTCAAAGAAGTAGAAGAAGATATCCAGAATAGAATGAAATGAGTTTCAATTTAGGTAAATTATTACTTCATGCTTGAAGGTAATAGGTTCGAACGTCGTCCATCAGAGGGTACTTTTTTAAATTGACGCTGCTGACAGGCGAAATCGTAAATACCGGCACTGGAGAAGAAAATCTTCCACCTGAATAATCAAATCTTTTTCTAAATATTAATTTTGTACCGATATTATTTTATAAGATATTGAACCGCCGGGGGTATTGACGGTAATTTTATCTTCTGCAGCTTTTCCCATGAGTGCTTTTCCCAAAGGTGAAAGGTGGGATATCTTTCCCTTTGCAGGATTTGATTCAAAACTGCCAACAATTTCAAATACAAGATTTTTTTTATCCTGTAAAATGGTTATTTTTGAGCCTATACCGATTTTCCCAATGATTGGTGCTGATTGTACTTTGCCTGCTCTTATAAGATAACTCAAATACCTGACTCTTGAATCAAGAGAAGACAACTCCATTCTGGCTACTTTGTAAGCGGCATTTTCCGAAAGATCCCCCATTTCCCGTGCTATTCTCAGACTATCCACTTTGTCTTTTCTTTTTAGTAAAAGAGTTTCTTTTTCTACCTTTATTTTTTCCATTCCATCAGCTGTAAAGGGAATAATAGAAGTCATAGCAGCTATTTGAATTATAACACTGTTAACCGGGACTTGATGTTCCAACTTCGTCTAAAAGCCTGTATAATTAAATACTGGATTAGAATAATTTGTTTTAATAATTTTTATTGCTTGTGTTTTTATACCTCATAAAGTAAACTTATATGTAGAAAGGGATATAATATTATAATTAAATTTATATCTGAAAAATATTATGAAGGGTACAATCAAAACTAAAACCGATAGAGGATTCGGATTTATTAGCCGTGAAGGTGAAACGAAAGACCTTTTTTTTCACTCCAATGATCTCGTTGGTGTGACCTATGACGAGCTGCAGGTTGGTGATAATGTCACCTTCGAAGTAGTGAGCGGAGAAAAAGGTCCTGCAGCCAAAAAAGTAACTCGGGCTTAAAACACTTAAACTTTGGGTAAAGAGATACGTTTATAACCTGTTTTCTTTCTCTCATCTACAATCTCTTCTTCCACAATCCTCAAGGGTTTCTTCCAGTTTGTTGTAAAAGAAATTTACCAGTTGAAATTTATTTTCCGATTTATGATACTGGATATGAAGGATTGTTTAGTATTTGGCTATGTTTAAAAAATTATTAACTTCTTTTTTGTTATCTGTAATTGTTAGTCTGACTGTTTTTCTTCCTGAATCTTTCTTAGTATCGCCAACTCAGGCGCTAACCCCGCCTTGTACGCCGACTGTCCCGGGCGATACCAATTGTGACAATAAAGTTGACGGACAGGATTATATGCTTTGGCGGAGTAATTACAACAAAAATGTTGCCAACGGTGCTGTCTCGGGGGATTTTAATAATGACGGAAAGGTTGACGGCACTGATTACATGACTTGGCGGAGTAATTATAATAGCTCTGTTCAGCCGACAATTACCTCGGCAGTTCCCACCCAGCCTCAGACCGGCGAGCTGGATATTACCGTCTGTGACCCGGCCAACGGTCCGTTTTCCTTAAACATCACCAACGAATACTATCCGTTACCGGTAGGTAAAGTTTTAATTATTGAGAATGCTACCTACAAAGTCCAGTTCAGCGTACTCGACCAGACAGAAGTGGTAGCCGGAATA
>MFJM01000060.1 GCA_001779205.1 Candidatus Gottesmanbacteria bacterium RIFCSPHIGHO2_02_FULL_39_14 | reverse complement strand
TTCTTTATACATCGATAAACTACCTCCAATCCTTTTTGATTATTCTACCTTGGAAGTGTTACCGATGTATCTCAGCTTGCTCAGAAGACGATTTCTGTTACGCTATTCCACAGAGATTTTATATTCTTCCGACCAGATATTCTTGCTGTTAATAACAGCCAGGGCTCTAATGTAAAAGGTGCCATACTCCGGCAGAATGGCATTACCGACAAATGTTAACGGAATTTGGTAAGATCCAGAGATAAACTCTTTTACCAATTCTTTGTAGGGAGTTTTGGTCAGATCAACCGTTTCTTCAAGAGAGCCCGATTTTGATTCTTTGGAGCCGACTATTGAAGTATAACTTATGGTTGTTGGCGGTCCGCTAATTTGCCAGTTAAAAGTGGAATTTTGGTTGAGTTTTACTTTTTCAGAATAACTTATTATTTTAATTTCATGCTTGGCAGATTTGACAGTAAAGATATGTTCATCCGACCAGTAATTATCCTTATCTATACTGGCGTAAGCCCGGGCATAATAAGTACCGGGTTTGTCTATGACGTGATTGCCGACAAAAGTCAGCGGTATGGTATATTCACCGCTGATAAACTCTTTAAGATATTGATCGTATTTGGTATTAAGAGGCAGTATTTCTTTTGTTAAATTACCGGGAGTGGCTTGATCTCCGTAATAAACAGTAGTTGTTTTAGTTGTTCTTTTCGGCCCCAAAATCATCCAGGTAAAAGCGGCAACTTCCCCTGCCGTGATTTGATCGGGCAGACTGACAAGATTGATCTTAAATTCAAATACGGTAGGTGTGGGGATCGGCAAAGTGGGAGAGGTCAAAACTTGAGAGGGAGAAATCTGATTATTTTTGTTTAAGGAAAACAATTGAGGATTTTTTTTGTAGAAAAATGCCCCGGTTAATATAATGACAACAAAAGAAAGAGTGAGGAAGAATACAAAAGCGTATTTATTTTTTATTTTCATATAATTTTGAATTTATCACCATCGAAGAGGCCTTTATCGGAGAGTTTAAGATGGGGAATAACCAATAAAGCCATAAAGGAGAGAGTCATAAAGGGAGAGGTCAATTGGGAACCTAATTTTCTGATAAGATCGGATAGTTGTTCATATTTTCCGGCAACAGTTTCGGAGGATTGATCGGACATCAGTCCGGCAATAGGAAGAGGAAGTACGGATATTTCACCATTGACTGCGACGGCTAAACCCCCTTTATTTATGATGACGGCATTAACGGCAGCAGTAAGGTCAGTGTCGGATACTCCGACAGCGATGATATTATGGGAATCGTGGGCAACACTCCCAGCCAGGGCGCCCTTTTTCAGGCCGAAATTCTTGATAAAGGCGACGGCAGGTTTAGTATTCCGATAACGGTTAATGACGGTGATTTTCAGAATATCCCGTTTGGTATCGGCAATTATCCGGCCACGGGAAATTTTAGGCGTTGCCTTTGATTTTTTGGTAATCAGTTGGCCGTCTTTAACTTGGATAAGATGAATACTTTTTACTATCTTGGGATAGGCAAAATCACTTTCTTTTTTTATCCCGATATTAAAACGGTTGATCAGGCAGGGTTTAATTCTTTTGATGAGAGATTTCCCTTTTTGAGCAACTTTTTGACCGTTGATATAAGTGGTGAGAACGCTGAAATTGTTCAAATTATCAACAATAATAAAATCAGCCCAGTCCCCCTTCCTTAACAGGCCAACATCAAGACGGTAATGAATAACGGGATTTATAGTAGCTGCCCTTATAACAGATATCAGATCATAATTATTTTGGATGGCTTTTTTAACCAATAAATTAATATGGCCTTTTAGTAAATCATCGGGATGCTGATCATCACAACAAAACAGACAGAGAGCCGGAAATTTTTCAATTAAAGGAATTAATTCGTCAAAATTTTTAGCAGCTGAACCATTTCTAATAATAATCTTCATGCCGTATTTAATTTTTTGAAGGGCTTCGTTCATTTGATAAGTTTCGTGATCGGTAGTAATTCCGTAAGAAATATATTTTTTTAAGAGCTGACCGGATAGGCCTGGGGCATGCCCGTCAATAGGTTTTCGGTATTTATGGGCCAATTTGATTTTAGTAAGAACCTCCCGATCACCATTTAAGACACCGGGGTAGTTCATCATTTCGCTTAAAAATTTTATTTGATCTTTCTTCAATAATAATTCCGTTTCCTTGACGCCAAGAGTGGCTCCGGCAGTTTCAAAAGAAGTAGCCGGAACACAGCTTGGGGCGCCAAAATAAAATTTGAAGGGGACTTGGTGACCGTCTTTAATCATATATTCCACTCCTTTGACACCTAAAACGTTTGCTATTTCATGGGGATCGGAAACTGTAGCTACCGTTCCGTGAACAACGGCTTGCCTGGCAAATTCCGAGGGAGGCAGCATGGAACTCTCAATATGAATATGGGAATCAACAAAACCGGGAAGAAGATAATTTTTATATTTTTTCTTTTCTTTAATAATATTGACGATTCTTTTATGACTGACAACAATTGAAGCGGGATAGATTTTATTTTGGTGTATATCAATAAGATTTCCGGAGACGATGAAATTATCAATATTTAATTTTGAAGCCATAATTTAATTTTAGCCATTATAGCAAAAAATAGCTTCAGCTGAAGAAGTATTTGTAGAAGGTCTTTTTCTAAGACTTACATTCCTCTATTAGTTTCTTGCCTATATTGGTAACGGTCAAAGGAAGGAGGAGCTTTACCGGTTATCCCGTTTGGACCTGATTGATTATTAAAATCAGTCGAGCTTGTTCCAGTTGCGCCGGTTGGGCCTGTTGGGCCTGTTGGGCCTGTTGGGCCTGTTGGGCCGGTTGCGCCGGTCGCACCTGGAATTCTTAATCTGATATTTAATTCCCGACTATTATTAAAGGGAAAATAATCAAAGTCATTGGAATTACCGGATTGATTCTCTGAACCATTATCATGATCATCGGGCGGATTTAACTGTCTGGCTAATTGCGAAACATTATTAACTTTATTTTCAAATTCGGTCTTATTAACCGGCGGGACATTATCCGGACTAGATGGATGGATAAAGGTGGCGATTAAAGCCATTAAGGCGGTAATAAATTCGGTCATAATTTTCACCTCCCAGATAACAAAAACCTGCCGAAGGCAGGTTTAGATAAATTATTAAATTTGGATTATATTATAAACATTTATAATAATTTAGCAAGTGCTAATAATCTGATGGTGATTTTAGAGATTTTTTGATATAATAATGCCAACCTGCGGGAGCCGGATAGCTACCTCGCTCTTTCTCAGGAAAGGGCGGGGAGGAAAGTCCAGACCGTAGAAAGCAGGGGACGGAGCGTAAGCTCCGACCCCGATATTAAAGCAAGCTTATGCTTGCTTCCATCGGGGCTGGTGACCCCCGATTGAAAAATCGGGGGAACGATTCCCGAAATGACGGGATGAGAGAGCCACAGAGACGAGCTTTTTCCTAAAGCCTAAGGGCAATGGAAGAAGAGTGAAACGGGGCAATCCCACCTACGGCAATCTCCGATCGGATCGATAAAGACGGATGCTTTCCCGAGATCCTAAGTTGAGAGCACTCCCGATTAAATCGGGGGCAGCAAGGTGACCAAATATCATCAGCTGAGAGAAATTGCTATCTAAACAGAATCTGGCTTATGAGCTTCCGCAGGTTTTTCTAAGGTATCTTTGAGGCGGTAATAATTAGTAAATATTGTCTCAATTGTAACAACGATAGGAATAGCCAGAATTGCCCCACCTATTCCACCAATCCTAATACCAACCAATATAGCAAAAATGGTGATCAAAGGCGGTAAACCCACCATAGTCTTCATGACAACAGGGACGATTAACTGGTTTTCCACCTGCTGGATAATAAAATATAAAATCGTAGTGAATAAGGGATGAAGCGAGGAAACTGTAAAAGATACCAAGATAGCAGGCAGTGAAGATAATATAGGTCCGATACTGGGGATAATTTCCAGAAAGCCGGCTAGAATAGCCAAGGGTAAAGCAAAAGGAATCTGCAGAAGAAACAAACCGATATATGTTAATAAACCAATTGATAACAATAAGGTCAACTGTCCTCTAACCCAAGCTCCAAGCCTAACTTCAATCGAATTTACTGTTGTGATAACGTTTTTGGCCGATTTTTCTCCCAACAGAAGACCAAGATAAGAATCCAAATTTTTTCTTTCTAAAAGCAGGTAAAAAGTTATGACAAAAATAGTAAAAAAGGCAATGATGTTATTAAAAATTCCCACTGACAAACGGAGAAGATTTTGACCAAGTGTTGATAACTGCTGGGTAAAATTCTGCAAATCGATGTTTAAAGCCGGCAAAATAAAATTAAGATAAGCGGGCAGTCTTTCCACCAAATGTAAAGATTGATTTACTAAGGGAGGAATGATAGTGGAGACGGCAAAGCCAAAGACGATAAAAACACCAATATACATAATGAGGATTGCCAGCAGGCGGGGTAGGTGCAATTTCTCTAACCTATCAACTGAAGGTTTAAAAGCTGACATTAAGATAAATGAGATAAAAAGCCAGGAGATAATTTCGGCAATTTGAACTATAAACCAGAGAAAAACCAAGAAAAAAACCGTAAAAAGAATTGTCCGATGCGAGATTTCGATTTTTTTAGGCATAGAGTTAATTTTCAGTATACCATTTATTAATCCTTTCCTCTATTTGACGCTGATATCCCCTATTGCCAATATCAGAGATTAAGATTTTTTCCGGAGGAAAATCTCTAATCATTTTTTTAAACCAAACAGCTTGCTTTCGAGCCAAACGATGCTCCGTGTTTTTCCATTCGGAGATGATATTTTTCAGTGTTTCCTCATCTTTTCCGTCTTCAAAATATGGTTTGAATAAATGGTAGGGTGTGGCGGAGAAAGAGGGTAGGTTAAAATGATAGCCTTTTTTAAACAGATTTTCTATCTCCCGGATGATCCCCTTGGACAATCGTTCATCAACCCTCCTGTCTATCTTTAAATAAAGATAATTATTAAGAGCTGTCAAATAAATCAGCAACCAATTCGAAAAGGGAGTATAGGAGAAAGACTTTTTGGTACTTTTGGTAATTTCTATTGCCCTAACTATTCTTCTGGGATTATGGCGGTCGGAGAAGTTCATCTGATTCCATTTTTGGGGATTAATTTTTTTAAGTTTCCCGGCAAGTTCGTCAAGTGATAATTTATTTAATTGTTTTCTTAAATCAGCATCAGGAGGAATAGCAATCAATGTCAGAGGTTTTAGGAGAGCCTTGATATACAAACCAGTACCGCCAACTACTATGGGAAGTTTTTTTCTTTCCCAAATATCCTTGATGATTTGTTGAGCTATTTTAAAATATTCTCCAAGATTGAATTGATAATCGGGAGGGACGATGTCAACTAACCAGATAGGAATTCCTTCTTTTGACCTATAACCTATGGAAAATTTTTTATTTTTTTGGAGTTTTGAGTTTTCCTGCCTGCCGGACAGGCAGGGAGTTTTGAGTTTTGACTTTTCATCGATGTCTTTACCTGTGCCGATGTCCATTCCCTGATAGACATGCCGGCTGTCGGCGGAGACGATTTCACCATGGTATTTTTGAGCAAGGTGTATAGCCAAATCGGTTTTGCCGGTAGCAGTCGGGCCGATTATGATGAGAAGTTTCATGGTTTATTAATCATCTCTTCCAAAATCTGCCAGCGTCTTTTTTTCTCCGCATGAGCGATATCATCCTGAAAAGCCTTATGGGCGGCAGTCATCGGGCGATCGGAATACATGGAGATATAAGCTTTATAAAATCCAACTTTTGTTACAAGATCTACCGTATCCTGAAACTCCTTTTCTGTTTCACCGCAGAATCCGACAATTATATCGGTTGATAATTTTAAATTTTTAATTTTTAATTTTAAATCGGTGAAAAGATGGAGCAAATCGGAACTTGTATACCAACGGTTCATTCTTTTGAGCACTCTATCCGAACCTGACTGAATGGCTATGTGGAGGGATCGGGTAATATTGGGATTTTTGTGGATGACTGCAGTCAGTTCCGATGAAAAATCCCAGGGATTACTGGAAATAAAGTCTATAAGTTCCAATCCCTTTATCTGGGCAATATCGTTTAACAAGTACGGAAAAAGCGTGGGGATTCGCAGTCTGTTGAGGTGTTTGACAAATACAGGTTTGATTACACGGCCGTCTGGCAGTTGGTAGCCGTGACTTCGTACACCTATTGGGGGCGCAAAATACTTTTTATCTATATCGCGTAAAACTTGGATATTATCGCGCCCGGCAACAAGATCCGCACCATAGGAATTAACATTCATGCCCAGAAGAGTTATTTTTTTATAGCCTTTTTGGACTAGATTCCGACATTCTTCGATAATGTCATGATAGGGACGGCTGATTTCCCGGCCGCGGGTGAAGGGAACGACACAAAAAGTACAGAAATTATTACAGCCGTTACTGATCGGCACCTGGGCAGAGGATGTGTCTGATCTTAACGGTGGGTGGTCAAAACCGACTTCTTCTATAGGCAGAAATTCATTTACAGAGGGGAGTCTTTTTTTTATTATTTTTAAAAAAGTTCCGGTTTTGTCCCTAACGGCCATGCCAACCATACAGCCGGTAACGATTATTTTTTCCGGCTTACCTGTTTGCAGCTTGTTTTTTACTAAATTATTTACTAAACCATATACCCGGTTTTCAGCCATTTCCCTAACCATGCAGGTATTAATAATTACATGATCCGCCTGATAGATATCTTTCGATTTGACCATTCCCCTGCCCTCGAGTGACGAGGCGATTCTTTCCGAATCCGATTCATTCTGAGCACAGCCGAAGGTTTTAATAAAATAAGTCCTCATAAGATTTTGAATGAGAAACGGGCTTTTAAGATTCGAGTTTGTCGATTTTCTGACGTAGGTCTTCTATGGCCACGTTTAAGATGATTACATCCTGCCTGGTAACTTTGGTGAAAATACTTTCAGTTAAATCAGGCTGATAATCAAACATGTGCCGGTAAAGCTTGCCTTCATAAAAGGAAAGTTTTTCTTTTAGTACCTTTAGTCTTTTTTCTTTTTTAGTCATGATTAATAATAGTGTCTAGGAGAAGGCCGGCGATAATTTCTTTTTTTTGTTTGGCGAATTTGATTAGCCGGCCGCCTTTTGGTAACAAATAGACTTCATTGTAATCCGCTCCGAAACCGATATCAAGTCGACCAACGTCGTTGACAACCACATAATCGGCTTGACTATCATTATTCATTTGCCGGCCGAAGTCTTCGATTTCTTCGAAATTTGGGTTAACAACTGCTTTAAATCCCACTAATATCAGGTGAGGATTCCACTTTTTAATTTTGTTAATCAGTTTTTCTGTCGGAATCAAGGTTAAAGAATAAGACTTATTACTATCTATCTTACCCTTAACCGTCTCCTGCGGATAAAAATCCGATACCGAGGCTGAATGGAAAATTATATCATGTTTTGGGCAATATTTGGCAAGAAGTTTTTTCAAATCTTCAACGGTCTTAAATACCTCCTGTTTAATATTCAAATCAGATTCTACCGCGTTGTCAGCCCTCAAAAGCAATACCTCTGCTCCCCTTTTATAGGCTTGTTCGGCTATGCATTTACCCATTTTACCCGTTCCGCGATTGGTAATAAACCGGATATCATCGATGGGAACTGTTGTTGCCCCGGCGGTGACCAAAACTTTTTTACCCCTCAAAAGATTTCTTTTTTCTAAAAGATCAAAAATGACAGCGGCAATCTCCCGGGAGTTCCTTAACCTGCCGATTCCCTGATAACCGCAGGCCAGATCACCAAAATCGGGATTAATGAGGAAATAATCCTGAGCGATTAATTTTCTCAAATTGTTCTGGGTTGCGGAATTGTTCCACATATTGGTATTCATAGAAGGAGCTAAAACTCTCGGACAGGTGACGGAAAGGGCTACTGTCGTTAGGTAATCATCGGCAATACCTTGGGCCAATTTGGCGATGATATCGGCGGTAGCCGGAGCAATGACCAGCAAGTCGAGACTGTCAGCTAAAACTATATGTTCAACTTTTTTATTTTTAAGAACTTCCCGGTAATCAAAATCGGACGGAAATTGGCGGTGGAAAACGGGCTTTTTGGCAGCCTTTTCGAACATTTCCTTCCCGAACATTTTGATGGCGTTTTCTGTCATGACAACCGAAATCCGGTAATTTTTTTCAATAAGCTGGGAAATCAAATCCGCCATTTTATATCCTGCAATACCGGCAGAAATGCCGATGCCTATATGATATTGTTTATGCATAAATTTCTTGCTATGACGCTTTGATGTCAAGGTTTAACCTTGACAGAGGTCAGCTAGAAGCCGACGTATATTTTCTCAATGCATATTTCCAGAAATTGATGCTTAAAAACAAAAGTATGAGACTGGCAAAAAAAGTGGAAAAAACGGTGGAAAAAGACAATAAACCTAAAAGAGCTTTAACAGGAAAGGACATCATGATGCCAACAGGAATGACAAAAGTGATAAGGGAACGAACCGGCTCGGTATAAATGTCTATGGGGATTTTTCCCATACCGATAACATCACGGTATATCATGATAGCATGATCTATTTCGGTGGTAATTACCGCCAGAGAGATGACCAATATATGAAAAGAGGTAGCAATCAACAAACTATTAAAAACGAGAAGGATATAAGAAAAAACTCCGGCAAAAGTGATATGGGGGATTTTTAGTAAAACGTAAATTATGAGAGCAATAAAAGGGCCTAGAGTGATAAAATCCAAAATATCAGTCCAGCCGAAAAGAGAACGGAAAAGTGCATTAACCGGCTTAACCAAAATCATATCGAAATTGCCGGAAACGATGTAATAACGGAAACGGTAGACTTCCCTGAATAACATTTGAGTGGTTGAGTCAATTAAATTGAAGGTAAAATAGAAGAGAACCACTTCATAAAAATTATAACCGGCCAGAACATCGGTTCTTTTAAAAAGCAGAAGCAAAAAAGCGAAAAAGAAAATAAAACGCATTACCTTTCCCGATAAAAATAGGACTGCTCCCAGGCGGGAAACGAAAAATAACTGAATTGATTGGCTGGTCATTAACCACCAGACTTTGAAGTATTTAATCATTTGCCTTCGGCAGTATAGGCTTTGAGGCCTTTCTGCCAAACAATTTTTACCAACTGATATAAAATAATCAGCCAAAAAAAAGAGACGGCAAAACCTTTAATTAAGAAAAATCCGTTAATATTCCCTAAATAGATTTTAAGAGGAAAGAAGATAAGATAGGTAAAAGGCAGCAGTTCAAAAAGAGCATAAATAGGTCTTGGAACAATATCCAAAGGGAAATAAGTCCCAGCTAAAAAGGCAACTAAAATAAAGAAAATAAACCGGGGAGCCCATACCTCCCTTGACCAGAATCCGATAAACGATAACAGGAGGCTGATAAAAAAATAAAGAATAACCGCCATAATCAGGGAGAGGATAAAAAAGAACAGGTTAAGGGGGTTTGTCTGCAGGATAAAATGAGGTCTAAAAATCAACAGAATTAAGGCCATTTCAATAATAGCAAAAAATGTATTAATTAATTTATCAGCTAAATCTCTAAATAAATTGAAACTTAAATAATTAAGCGGCCTGATTAAATAATTGGACAGATTTCCGCTGTTGATTTCCTCAGCCACCCTGGAAGTCTGAGTCGAAAGAACAACACCTGACAAAAAGGTTAGGAGAATAATATAAGTCAACATTTGACCTTGAGTGTAATTAAAAATTCGGTCCCTTCCGGAATAGATAGCCAGCCATAAAAAGTAGGTAATTAAAATAGAAACGACAACTCTGACCCGCCAGAGGACAAAATTTAGGCGGTAAGCCAGAAATTCCATTAGGGAATTTTTAGTGACATAAAAATATTTAAGCATGGGCTTTTCCCTCAAAAATAATGCTTATGATGTCCTCTATTTCCGGCTCCGTTATATTAATATCGCTGACTTTGAATTTCTCCAGTAAGGTAACGGCAGCCTGCCGGGCATTGACCTTTTTAATGTGCAGGATTACTTTCTTATCAATAACAGATTTAATTTCTCCCATTTGACTTAATTTTTGTATATCCACGGAATTATCGAACTGAGCCGTTATTATTTTGTGATGGGAATATTTTTGAGACAATTTATCAAGATGGCCATCATAAATTAATTTACCGCGGTTGATAATAATAATCCTTCGGCAGAGTTCCTTAACATCTGCCATATAATGACTGGTTAAAAGGATGGTAGACTTATATTTTTTATTATAATTGCCGATAAAATCGCGCATTTTTTTCTGCATGACTATATCCAATCCAATAGTCGGCTCATCCAAAAAAAGAACTTTCGGATGATGAATTAGGGCGGCAATTAATTCCATTTTCATCCGAGAACCCAAAGAGAGACTTCTAACCGGTTGATTAATAAGAGAACCTACTTCTAAAAGTTCGGATAGTTCCCTTAAATTTTTCTGATAAATTTCTTCATCAAGTTCATAAATTTCCTTATTAAGGCGGAAAGATTCGACAGCCGGCAAATCCCACCAGAGTTGATTTTTTTGACCCATAACCAGGCTTATTGATTTAAGAAACTGGTTTTTTCTTTCAAACGGTTTAAACCCCAGGACATTAACCAGACCTTCCGAAGGAAAAAGAAGACCCGAGAGACATTTTAAAGTAGTTGTTTTGCCTGCTCCATTTGGTCCGATAAAACCTACTAACTCACCTTCCTGAATAGTAAAAGAAATATCATCTACTGCTTTTACTTCAAAATACTTTCTTTTAAAAAGGGAACTGAAGGTCGGTATCAAACCCTCTCTTCTTTTAAAAACCCGGAAATATTTTTTCAGACCAGAAACGGTGATAGTATCCATGAGGATATAGTATAGCAGAAGAAAAAATACAGAAGAACTCTCCTGTGCGTCATATTGAGAGTTCTTCTTTTTTTAGCCTTAAATTCAAGATTAAAACTAATGCTTTATCTAATTGCTTTCTTAAGTGCTTTCCCGGCTGTAAATCCGGGAGTTTTCCGGGATGGAATATTAATTGGAGCCCCAGTTTGGGGATTTCTGCCTTTCCGGGCGGCCCTGTTTCTAACCATAAAGGTACCGAATCCGGTAACGACAACTTTATCTCCTTTTTTAAGAGTTTCAGTGACAGCATTAAAGACAGAATTAACGGCTTCTTTAGCTGCTTTAGCAGTGAGACTAGCTTTCTTAGCAACGTATTCTACTAAATCTGCTTTTGTCATATGAACTATTCACCTCCTTTTTATCCCGGTGGTTTTACGGGGGGCAGGCAAATTTGTGTGGATTGACAGATTAATCCAAAAACAATGTAGAAAATTTTTTTATTGTTGTCAAGCCCCATTTAAAAAAATGATACAAAACAATACGGTTTTGGGGCGTTATGATAGAGTTTTAGTGAACGGTTTCAACTACTCTAAATTCGCGAATAGCTGTTATTTTTATCTGACCCGGGTAGGTGGGGAATTTTTTTTCAATTTCATCGCGGATTTTCTTGATAATAACAGTCATTCCAGCATCATCCATTTTACCCGGATCAACAATAACTCTTAACTCCCGCCCTGCCTGTAAAGCATAAGCCTTTTCTATACCGGGAAATGAAGTGGCGATATCTTCTAAAGTTTTTAATCTTTTAACGTATTCCTCGATATTTTCATACCTGGCGCCCGGACGGGAACCGGAAATGGCATCAGCGATATAGACAATGACAGCTTCAAGAGAGGGGAAAGGGATATCCTCATGATGGGCGGCCACACAGTCAATGACAGTTTTGGGCATATTGTTTTTTTTCAATAGCTCGATCCCTAACTGTACGTGAGATCCTTCCTTATCGGTTATCACTTTGCCTATATCATGAAGAAGACAACCAAGTTTGACGACATTGACATCGGCTCCCAATTCATGGGCAAGAGCGATACCAATTTTAGTCTCTTCCAAGGTATGGGCGATCATATTCTGGCCGTAGGAAAATCTGAATTTAAATCGTCCTAAAAGAGCAATTTTATCAGCAGGAAGATTATAGACACCAACGGCATGGCTTAATTTTTCTCCCTCCTTAAACATAACTTTTTCTATTTCTTCCTTGGTCTGTTTGACCAGTTCTTCAATTCGAACAGGTTGAATACGACCGTCTCTTATCAATTTTTCCAGAGTGACACGAGCAATCTCGCGCCTGACGGGGTCAAATGAGGAAAGTCTGATTACTCCTTCTTCATCAAGATCGACGTCTACTCCTGAAGCCATTTCAAAAGCTCTTATATTTCTGCCTTCTTTACCTATAATTCTGCCTTTAAAATCTTCATCAGTTATTTTAATGGTTGATACTGTATATTCGGGAACATATTCGGTAGCCCCATGCCTCATGGCGTCAATGAGTATTTCTCTAGCTTTTTTATCAGCTTCCTGTTTAGCGACTATTTCTGCCTCTCTGATACGTTTGGCAATATCTTCCTTTAATTTATCTTCAATTGCTTTCAGAATTAAGTTTTTGGCTTCTTCCCTGGTCAAGTGGGCAACGTTTTCCAGTTTGGCAATCAATTCATTTCTGTATTTTTCTATCTCATTAAGCCTTTTTTCAATAGATTCTTCTTTGAGGCGGAAAAGTTTCTCTTTTTCTTCCAATTGGTTTAACCTATTTACAAAACTTTCTTCTTTGGCAATAAGTCTCTGTTCTATACTTATGGTTTCCTGACGGAGGCGTCTGGCTTCTTCTTCAGCTTCCCTTTTAATTCGCAGAGCTTCATCTTTGGCTTCGATCAGTATAGATTTGGCCTGATGCTGAATATTTAATATTTCTTCCTTATCCTGGGGAGAAGATGTTAAGGGAACTGAATCTTTTGACATACCGCTTACCTCTGATCCCAATTGCTTTTCTATTTTTTCTAACCTTGAGAGAATAGTTTTTAAAACCGATAACATAATACCTCCTATAAATTGCGGAATATTTTATATTAATACCTATTTGGGGAAGATAAGAACCAGAAGGAAACGCGAATTTCAGTCGTTTACTTGTATGTTATATCGGTGTAGATGAAGCAACGATTGTATTATAAGCATCCTTTTATTCTTAACCCCTTAATTTAGGTAAGTAGTATTTTAACTTTTTTGGATAGTTTCGTCAATTGCTTTTTTTATTACTTGCGAGGTAAAACCGCGCCGGAAAAGAAGATTAGCTAATTTCATTTTCACAATTTGAGGAGAGAAGGATGAATATTTTCTTCTTAATGATTTGCTTATTACTATTTTAGCTTTTTCCAATTCCTGATTATCATCAGGGTTTGGTAACAATTCAGTTATAATATCCGATGAGACACCTTTTGATTTCAATTCCAGAGTTATTATTTTACTACCTCGGATAGCGGAAGTTCCTCTTTGCATAATCCACCATTTGGCAAAATCAGTATCATTAATAAAATCAAACTCTTTGAGATGAGAAACAACAACTTCAATTAATTTTCCGGGAAGACCTTTTTTACGAAGATAAATTGTTAACTTATCCTTTATTTCTCTTTCACTTCTGGGACGGATGGCAATAAGACGGAGAGCGTAGTTTTTGGCTTTAATTAATCCTTCATCATCCATTTAGATCCTTCGACTCCCCTTCGACTTCGCTCAGGGTCGCTCAGGATTAATTCGACTAACCCCTCGCTATGCTCGGGGAGTCTCATTGAATTTCTTCTTTACCGACGACTTTGTCCTTCATATGACCGGCTTTAAAGGCTTTCCAGATGGCGTCCATAATTTCTTTGGAAATTTTGTGATTATCTTTGAGAAACAGGCGAACCGCTTCCCTACCCTGGCCGATGATTTTATCCTGATATTTTATAAACGTACCTGATTTCTGCAGAACTCCCAGTTCTAAACCAAGATCTATGATGGATCCTTCTTTGGAAATACCGCTTTCCAGTATATCGAATTCAGCGATCTTAAAGGGCGGAGCTACTTTATTCTTGACTACTCTGACCCGGTGGCGCGAGCCGATGACTTGATCCTGATTTTTAAGGGTTTCTATTTTTCTGGTATCTAACCTCATGGAAGCATAAAATTTCAAAGCCAAACCTCCGGGAGTTGTTTCCGGATTGCCGAACATGATGCCAATTTTTTGTCTTAACTGATTGGTAAAGATGGTGACCGTTTTTGACTTGGAAATAGCACCTGTCAATTTTCTTAAAGCCTGTGACATAAGACGGGCTTGGACACCGACGATGGAATCACCCATTTCGCCTTCAATCTCAGCCCTGGGAACAAGAGCGGCTACTGAATCTATAACAACAACATCTATTCCGCCTGATCTGATTAGAGTTTCGGCAATCTCCAATGCCTGCTCGCCGGTATCAGGTTGGGAAACTAAGAGGTCGTCCAGCTTGACGCCTAATTTTTCCGCCCAAATAGGATCCATGGCATGTTCGGCATCTATAAAGGCGGCCACACCGCCTGCTTTTTGGGCTTCGGCAATAATTGACAGGGTTACCGTTGTTTTGCCAGAGGCTTCCGGTCCAAAGATTTCTATTATTCTGCCTCGCGGGACTCCGCCAATACCTAAAGCCATATCAAGAGTGATGGAACCTGTGGAAATAACTTCCATGGCAAATTTTTGGGATGATTGATCGCCGAGGCGCATGATGGAACCGCGTCCATACTGCTTTTCGATCTGATCCATGGCGAGGCGGATGGCCTGAAGTTTCTGGTTGACGGGCATAAAAAAACTCCTTTCTAATCGTATTACATAGAGGCAGAAATCCAACCAATTTTGGCATAATATATGCTAAAATACAAGAGTCTAAACCCCGGGGATTGGCGCAGTTGGCTAGCGCGCACGCATGGGGTGCGTGAGGTCGAGAGTTCAAATCTCTCATCCCCGACACAAGACGAT
>MFJM01000059.1 GCA_001779205.1 Candidatus Gottesmanbacteria bacterium RIFCSPHIGHO2_02_FULL_39_14 | reverse complement strand
ACTTTGGAGGCCCTCGCAGCAGGTAATGTACCTCTGGTTTTTGCTGCCGGAGGGCAAACCGATATCATCAATAACAATGTAAACGGTTTTCTATGGAACAGTGAAAAAGATTTTCGGGAATTAAATCTGCAACTGTTAAAAAATTCCTCCTTAATGGAAAAAATATCAAAAAATGCCATAACCAGTGCCGCTGATTATTCTTTGAATAAATTTAATAAAAGACTCCATGACCTTATTTAAAAATCATTTCTGTCTGCTAGTCTTTTTTGTCATTGTTGTCATTTTTTACTACCCCTTCCTCTTTTTGGGAAAAATGCCTATTCCGGCAGATACCATTGTTGGCATGTACCATCCCTTCCGGGACGTAGTTTGGGATAATTATGTTAGCGGGGTTCCATATAAAAATTTCCTGATAACCGATCCTGTCAGACAGCAATATCTTTGGAAAAAACTTGCCGTTGAAGAAATGAAAAAAGGTACTCTGCCTCTCTGGAATCCTTATTCGTTTTCCGGAACGCCGCTCTTGGCCAACTTTCAGTCCTCTGTCTTCTATCCGCTGAATATTCTATATTTCATCCTCCCTTTTAATCTGGCCTGGTCGCTTCTTATCTTTATATCAACCGTGCTCGCCGGGCTTTTTCTTTATTTATATCTCAGGAATTTGAAATTACATCCTGTTTCCGCTTTATTCGGATCCTTGACTTTTTCTTTCTCCGGATTTTCCATAGCCTGGCTGGAATGGAATACCATTCTCCATGTCGCCGCCTGGACCATCCTTGTCCTTCTTTCCATTGACAAAATAATATTCTCATACCAACGACCAACGACCAACGACCAACGACCAATTCTCTGGTATCTTATTTTTTTGTTTTCATTGGTTTCTGCTTTTTTCGCCGGCCATCTCCAGATTTTTTTCTACGGCTTACTTTTAATTATTGCTTATCTTTTTTTCCGATTGCATTCCCTGAAAGGGGATAATATTAAAATATTTCTGTTTTTTGTTTTCTGTTTTTTGCTTTTTGTCATCATAACCTCCGTCCAGTGGCTGCCGACTCTCAAATTCATCAATTTATCAAACCGTCAGTTTGACCATACAGGCTATTCGCAGGAAGGATTTTTCCTTCCCCTCCTGAATCTGGTGCAGTTTCTGGCTCCTGATTTCTTTGGTAATCCGGTAACCGGTAATTATTTCGGGGTATGGAATTATGCCGAATTTGTAGGGTATCTGGGAATTTTAGGACTTATTTTTACCATATTTTCTTTGTTCTTTATTCGCCAAAATTCAATTTTATTTTATCTTTTAGTTTTACTTTTTTCTCTCTCTTTAGCTCTGCCTACACCTTTGGCTAAATTGCCGTATTTAATTAATCTTCCTTTCTTGTCAACCAGTCAGCCGACCAGATTCCTTTTCCTGTCCGTTTTATCTGCCGCGCTTCTATCTTCTTTTGGCTTTGATAAGATTTTGTTGATTTATCAAAATATTAATAAAAACCGCCCTCTTTTTAAAAAATTATTTGTTGTCCTTAATTTACTGGCGGCAGTTTATATTGTGCTTTGGTTTATCGTTTTATTCCCTAAAATAATCTATCAGGATCTACTTGGAGTAAATTCTCTTGTCAGCTTGCGGAATCTCATTTTGCCGTCAATCTTCTTAGTTTCTTTTTATCTGCTTTTTATCTTTTCCCTCAGGATCAAGAAAAAGTTTCTCAAAATTATGCTTTCTGTAATATTACTTCTTCAGGTAACCGATCTTCTCAGATTTTCCTGGAAATTTATTCCCTTCACTGACTCCGGATGGTTATACCCCTCAACTAAAATACTCAATACTATAGCCCAAGACCGTGATCTTTTTAGGATAATGGCGCTTGACCGTAGAATTCTTCCTCCCAATTTTTCTATTGCCTACAAATTTCAGGATATATCCGGCTACGATCCTTTATATCTCAAAAATTATGCCGGACTGGTTTCTTCCTGGGAGAACTCGAAGCCCGATTTCGCTCCTTCCTCCTTTAACCGTATCGTTACCCCCCAAAAAATAGACAGTTTTATGCCCGATCTTCTAAATGTTAAATATGTTTTAAGTTTCGTTAGTCTCAATCTGCCTAAACTTACTCTAATCAGCAGAGAAGGTGAAATTTATCTCTATAAGAATAACCGCTTTTTCCCCAGAGCCTTTCTGGTAAGGGAGGTAATTCAGGTATTAAATGACCGGCAGGAAATGGAAATGATGTTTTCTTTAGAGGATAATTTGAAAACGGTTGCCGTAAGTCAAAGAAATATTCCGGTTGAAAACAGGCCTATCACGCCGAATGAATCCGTCGTTATCAAAGATTATCAGCCTAACCTCCTTGTCATCGAAACCAAAACAGATATAGACAGGCTGCTGGTAGTAAGTGATATGTACTATCCGTCGTGGCGTGCTCAAGTTAACGGAGTCAATACTCCCGTCTTTCGCGTCGATTATGCTTTAAGGGGAATATTAGTTCCATCCGGCATAAGCCGGATTGTTATGTCGATAGCATTATGAAAATTTCAGTTGTTATTCCTAATTATAATGGCAGACTGCTTTTAGAAAAGAACCTCCCGCTTGTTATTAAATATTCCCCAGGTGCCCAAATCATCGTCGTCGATGATGCCTCTGATGATGACAGTGTTGCTTTTCTTACTCAAAAATATCCCCAAGTAAAAGTTATTAAAAAAAATAAAAATACCGGCTTTTCCTCTTCCGTTAATCTGGGCGCTAAAGAAGCGGCAGGGGAGTTGATAGTCCTTTTCAATACTGACGTTATACCTCGCAAGAATTACCTCCAGCCTCTTCTGTCTTATTTTAAAGACCCGAGAAATTTTGCTGTTGGCATGCTTCAGGAAAGTCACGAGAATGGCCGGATTGTCTTACGTGGCAGGGGAGAAGGCGAGTTCAAAAGAGGTTTTCTAGTCCACCGCAGGGGGGAGGTTGACAAAAATTCCACCCTCTGGGTATCGGGAGGAGCCGGTATTTTCCGTAAAACCGTTTGGGATAAATTAGGAGGGTTGAAGGAAATCTACGATCCCTTTTATTGGGAAGATATTGATATATCATACCGGGCAATCAAAGCAGGTTATCGGATCTATTTTGAAAAAAAAAGTATTATTGTCCATGAGCAAATAAAAGGTTCAATCAGAACCAAATATACTCCTTCCCAGATTAAAACTATTGCCTATAGAAATCAATTTCTGTTTGTTTGGCTAAATTACGGGGTATTTAAGCTCTTGAGGCATATTCTTTGGCTTCCTGTCAATCTGCTTAATGTCCGGGAATTTGAATTTTATAAGGGTTTCATTAGCGCTCTGGTAAAAATACTTACTTCCCCCTGAGCATTTTAAAACGGACTAAGAGGCAAATTAAAGAGAAAAGCATGATAAAATAGAAAGTAAAAAATGAGACATCCTGTCTTATTCTTGAGAAGAATTGAACACCGGAATCCTTAATAAAAGTAGATAACGTTGTCTTATAAAAAGTTTTAAATACCAAATCTCCCTTCAGTTGCCGCCCTTCCAAAAACGCCGCTCCGTCGGCATAATTGTCACCCCGCCCATACCCCAGGCTTAAATAATTTTTTTGCACCAGACTGCTGATGTCCCCGCTCTCTTTAGGTATGGATGCTTCTTCTAAATTATAGCTGTTGACCAGGGACAAGACTTCACGGTCGGACTCCGAATTATCATTTTCTTCCGCATAACTTACCTTCAATGAAAATAATTTATTCTCGCTCTCGGGAACAGCCTCAAAATCGTAGCGGAATTCTTCTGCCCAGCCCAAGTTTGCTTCCAGGATATAATCCTGCCAAATAATCTGGTTCGCCTCATTAGATAATGTTAATTTATATTTTGATGTTCCGCCAAGTTTGGGATTATAAACCGCCAGTCTGATACCGGCTAATCCGTCCGCCCTGGCAAGAAAAGTTTGCTTTAAAGTATTACCGGGACCGATAAACAGAGTCGTATCCTGTTTTTCTTGAAAAGAATCAATCCTCCTCATTTTGAAAAATCTCCCTGTTTTTCTCCTGATAAATTCTGTATGACATATAAATTATTGCCGCGGCAAACAGACTGTAGCAAATGTTTATCAATAAAATTACATCTTTTCCTGTTAACCGGAGTAAGGGATTCTCCATCGTCCATAAAGTCGGCGCAATCGGAGAAAGCATTCCTATATTAAGTGCGGCCTGGGATAAAAGAATTATTCCAAAATAAGCTAAATACAATAAATATATAACTACCTTTTCCTTTACAAAGTATATCTGGTAATAAAGTATTAGCGGCAAAAGCCAATATGCCCACTGGACGTTAAAGGCACTGATTGCCAAGAGGGATGATAGCGCCAGAAATAGGTATAAATTTACTCGTCTGATTTTTTGCATCTCTACGAGATATTGGAAAAATAATAAAAAATAAACAATAACAAAAAGTATTAATACTTTATTATTGCCGATATTAACAGTTGCCGCCAAAATTACCCGGTTAGCCGGAGCGGTCAAAGAATTTTTCCAGTATTGGGGAAGTGCCAAAGCCGGTATTTGCGAACCGATAAAAGGTAATAGAAATATCAGGGTATGATAAATTTTTTGACCGCTTTTCTTTAAGGAAAATATTAAAAATGGGAATCCGAGTAGCGGAAAAAATTTATAAGCCGAAGCTACCCCTAAAAAAAAAGAAGCCGATAAACTCCTCTTTTTATTTAAAAAATATAAAGATAGTGCCATAAAAAATATCGGAAAAACATCCACGTTGGTAAAAGCCGTAATGGTATATAAAGCTATGGGGTTTATCATCCAGGCTAAAAGAAACAGTTTACTTTTATTCTTGGATAAAAGACTGGAAAAAATATAAGCCGTGGCAATTTCTATCAGAATAAATGGTAATTTAAGGAAAAAAAGATTGCGGAATATATAAACATCGGAAATAATCGCCAGGTCCCCGCTTTTATTCCATTGCCAAAAACTTGGCGAAAGAAATGGTTTTGCCAGCCATATTAAAGCGTATCTTGTCCAATATGTTAAAACCGGATAAAGCGATAGGGGATCGCGGTAAATTTCAAAGAGTCCCCCGGAAGGAAAATTTAAAGTGATTTGCGTTATTCTCAAAAAATCCCAATTTATGGTAAAAGTCGCTATAATAATCCGGATTATCAACCCTAAAAGTAGAATGAAGGTCATTTGGCCCATAATTATAGCAAGCCGCCCCCTGTGGTACAATTAGCCCTATGAAGAAAGCCATTGTCTTTCTGGCCGTCTTGACAATCTTAGCTGGCATTCTTCGTCTTTATCATTTGGGAAAAACTCCTATAAGTCTGGAATGGGATGAAGTGGCCTTAGGCTATGACGCTTATTCCCTATTGAAAACCGGTCGGGATCAGTTCGGTCAATTCTTGCCCGCGACTTTCCGCTCGCTGGATGATTATAAACCTCCGCTTTATGAATATCTGACTGTACCTTCAGTATTTTTATTCGGCCTGAATGCATTCTCTACCCGACTGCCTTCAGCCGTTATTGGTATAGCCACCGTCTATCTTCTTTATTTCGCAGCTCTGCCCCTTTTCAGTCAAATACCCCTTATTAAAAATCACGCAACTAAGGCATCACTTTTGGCTGTTTTTTTCCTGAGTATTTCTCCCTGGCATATCCAGTTCAGCCGGGCTGCCTTCGAAGTTAACCTGGCTCTGTTTATTACGTTATTGGCAGTCTATTTCTTTCTAAGGGGCTTGACAGACAGCCGATATTTTATAATTTCGACCGTTTTTTTCGGTCTTGATCTTTTTTCTTATCACTCCAGCCGGGTGGTTGCCCCGCTTCTTTTACTTTCACTCCTGATCATTTTTAATCAAAGTCTGCCTTCAAGAAAGGCGGTTTTATCGCATCTTATTATTTTCGGAATTTTTTTAATGGCTGTTTTTCCTGTCTTAAGTTCCAAAGATGCTCAAATTAGATTCAGAGCAACCAATATTTTCCGTCCCGCTGCCCGTTATTTGGATGAACCTGACTTGGATAAAATTTTTCTTGAAAAAAGGTTAAATGACTCGTCCGCCGGTTATTCCCTCGCCGGCAAGATTTTCCATAATCAGAGATTAATTTATTTTGACTATCTGACTTTAAAAAAAGCCTTCTCTAAATATTTGTCTAATTTCGGTTTTGAGTATTTGTTTATTTCAGGAGATGCCCCGCTTCATCACGCTCCCGGTTTTGGCCTTTTCCATATCTTCGAATTTCTCCCCCTTATAATTGGTATTATTTTCCTTTTGTTTAAAGGGCTTAACCGTTATTCCCTATTTCTGTTTGCCTGGTTGTTGATTGCACCTGTTCCTAACGCAGTAACCAGGGAAGCTCCTCATTCGGTAAGAACTCTTCTTATTCTGCCTACCTATCAAATATTAATCGGTACAGGAATGATTTTAATCTATTCGCTTCTTAGCTATCAAAAAAGATGGGTTTATCTATCGTTTTTTATAATTCTATCAGTCTTGTTTGCCGTCAATCACAGTTATTATCTTCATCAGTACTTTGTCCATACGAATTATGATGTGGCTGCCAATTGGAAATTTGGTCGTCAGGAGGCTGTAGCCTTTACCCAAGCTCTTAAATATAAATATGACCGGGTGTTCGTGTCTTTGACGGTAGATATGCCTTATATCTTTTGGCTTTTTTACGCCAACTACCCGCCTGAAGAATATCTGGCTGAGGGAGGTACGGTTTCCGGTGGGTTTGCCGATGAAAGGAATAAATTCGATAAATACCAGTTTCGTAATTTCAATTACCGGAGTATCCCCGCCACCGGTAAACTGCTTTTGGTCGGTACCCCTATAGATTTTCCGCCTGATGCTAATATTATTAAAACCATCAAAAATCCCGACGGAACAATAGCACTTCTGATTGTCGAAAAATAATATTGGCTGTTATGAAAAGATGGTTTTTTATAAGTCTGATTTTGATCTTTAATTTGGCTACTAGATTTTGGCGTCTTGGTATGGTTCCGCCTCTTTTTGACGATCATTATTTTTCCGTAAGGGTAATTTCCGCAGGTCTGGGGGTTATTACCCCGTTAATCCTCTATTATTATCTCAAAAAATCATCAGCCCGTGAAAAATTTGCCCAACTGTCATCCTTTATCTTTAGCCTTTTACCGTCATCCATTATTGAATCAAGAATAGTTTCCCCTGTTCAATTTCCCCTTTTTTTACTGCTTTTGTTTTTACTTTTGGCTTCAGTAAATAAAAATATTACCTTCCGTCTCGCTTTAACTGCTTTCTATTTAATCATCCTGTTTTATATCTATCCTATTGTTCTTGTTTTAATCTGGCCGCTGTCCAACCTTTTCACCTTATTATCATTCGATCTTCTTATTTTCCATAATATAACTTTTTATTGGGGTGGTATCAGGGAATTCGGCCTGCTTTATCTCTCTTTTCTGCCTTTCTTGTTGTTGGGTTTTATATCGCTTCCGTCAATCCGATTAACAAAAATATTCATTATTCCTTTGATAGTTATATTTTTAATAGCATTTTCGCCGACCTTCCCCGAAAGCCGCCTTTTCTATCTGACAGCTCCCTTTTTCTCCATGATAATTACCTCAGGTATTTTATACTTTTGGGAGAACAAAAAAATAAGTATGAGGCTTATCACTTGTCTCTTATTATTTATTTCTGTTTACGAGTTAAGCCAATTCCTGCATCATTATCATGTTCATTATAAAGAGGATATCAGAACGAATATTAATAAATTACCGACCAATTTTTAAATCCTATGTTAACAAATAATAAAAACCTGTTCATTTTAATAGCGATTCTTCTCTTGGCCGGATTTTTGAGATTTTACCGTTTGGGCAGTCTGCCGCCGTCATTATATTCCGATGAAGCCGCCCAGGGCTATAATGCCTATTCTCTCTTTAACTCCGGCAGGGATGAGCATGGCCGGTTTTGGCCTGTTTCGCTGCGTTCTTTTGGTGATTGGAAACCGCCCCTGCCGACACTTTTGATGATTCCGGCTATAGCTGTGAACGGTTTGAATGAAACCTCCGTCAGGTTTCCGGGAGCATTTTTGGGAACAGCAACCGTTTACTTAACCTATTTACTGGTCAAAATTCTCCTGATCAATTTTTCAGGCAAAAATAAAATAGCTCTTCTTTCTTCCTTTATTTTAACTGTTTCCCCCTGGCATATTTTACAAAGCCGGGCTGCCATGCTGGTTATGGTAGCTCTTTTTTTTCTCATGTTAGGGACATATCTTTTTCTCAAGGGAAATAGAAGGATGATATATTTCCTCTTTGGAGTGTTTTTTCTTACCTTATCCGTCTATGCCTATTACGGTTTGAGACTTGTTACACCTCTTATTTTTATAATTCTTCTTTTTTTATCTCCCCGTTTTTTCTACCGGAAAACCTGGCTTTTGTCATTCTTGATTATTTTTTCGGTTATCCTTCCTTTAATTATCGGTTATTTAAATAATCCGGATGTTATATTCGGCCGGGCCAGGACCATCAGTGTATTTTACGATCAGGGAGTGAATTTAAGATTATGGGAGTTAACCACTCAGGATGGACTTTCGTCTGATCCTTTAATTACCCGCTTCTTTCATAACCGTTGGTATCTCTATGGCAAACAGATTGTGAACAATTTTTTCAGCCATTTTGACGGCCGTTATCTATTTTTGGCAGGGGACCAGTCACAGCCTTTTAAAATTCCCGGTCAAGGCATTCTTCTGTTTATTGAGGTCGTCTTTTTTCCCAGTGGTTTATATTTTTTAATTAAAAAAAATCTAAGCAGAAATTATTTCCTCCTCTTCTGGCTTCTCATTTCCGTTTTGCCGGCAGCTCTGACTTTTATGGTTCCCTCATCAAATCGCTCCTTCAATGCTGTTTTCCCTTATGCCGTAATTATTTCAATAGGAATTTATTTTTTGGCATCTTTATTGAATTCAAAATTAACTTCTTCCCTCATTACCATGCTTTATTTAATTAATTTCCTTTATTTTATGAATAGTTATTTTCTGCTCCTTCCCCGGGATAATAGCTCTATCTGGAATTACGGTTGGCGGGAGGCAGTTACTTATGTTAAAAAATTAGAAAAGCAATACGATAATATAATCATTTCCGATGTCAACGGTATGCCTTATATCTATTTCCTTTTTTATAATCAGTATGACCCTGCCCAATTTCAAAAAGAGGCTGTCAGAAGTTATGCTGCAGACCGTTTCGGTTTCGAACACGTCGAAAGTTTTTCTAAATACATCTTCCAATATGAATTTGATGTTAAGCTCGCCCGTCAGAATAAGACAGCCGACACTCTATATCTGGTTCCGGCGGATTTTGTCCCGGAGGGGGAGAAATTCGGCCAATCCGTCTACTATCCCGACGGAAAGGCTGCTATCAGAATTTTTTAACCATGAAAAATCGTATTTTGCTCATTCTTATTTTCATTATGGCCTTCAGCCTTCGTTATTTTAAAATCGCCGATTACCCGAAAACTCTCTATGGTGACGAACAGGCTTTTGCCTGGAATGCTTATAACATTCTTAAACTGGGAACCGATGAATACGGCACTCCCTATCCTTTGCATTTCAGATCTTTTAATGATTATAAGGCTCCCGTTCCCGTTTATCTCTTAGTCCCTGTCTTTAAGGTATTCGGCATGAATGCCTGGTCGATAAGAATACCTATCGTGATTGCCTCATTCCTGACGGTAGTTGTTTTTTATTTTTTCTGCCGTTTGTTTTTAGCGGAAAAAATTTCCCTTCTTTCGGCGTTTTTATTTTCCGTCTCACCCTGGCATGTTCACTTATCCCGCGGTTATTTTGAATCAACCCTCTCCCTCCTTTTTTTCCTGACAGGTATTTATTGCTTTTTAAAAAGCAGGCTGAAAACAGGCTGGTTAATTTTAAGCAGTTTCTTTTTTACCCTCGCACTTTACAGCTATTTTACTCCCCGAATTCTTCTCCCTTTCTTTTTGCTGTTACTTTTTTATATTGGGGTTAAATTATTTGCCGGAGGTAAAGTTAAATCTGTTATCGCGCCGTACTTAATTTTTATAGTAATTTTTCTTATTTTAACCCTGCCCATGATCAAACTGACTTTTTTTGGCGGTGGCCTGTCACGATTTAAGAAGTTGAATGACTCCGTCAGTCTTGTTATTACCCAAACGGTTAACCGGGAAAGAAATGCCTCTCTCCTTCCTTTAAACTGGCGCATAATTTTGCATAATAAGGCCACCGTTTGGCTCAGGATTTTCAAAAACAATTATTTGGAGCATTTTTCCCTTAATTTCTGGTACCTTTATGGTGACAATTCCTTAAGATATTTCCTGGGCAACATGGGCATGTTTTATCTTTATGAAATGCCATTTTTATTTTTGGGAATAATTTATATTATTAAAAATAATGGGCCTTTGGCCTATTTTTTACTAGGCTGGCTGCTTCTGGCTCCTCTTCCGGCTTCCTTGGTCGGCCGCTCTTTTGCCGTCAGATCTCTGTCCATTTTGCCTGCTCCTTTTGTTTTCGTGGCTGCCGGTATATCTTTTTTTACTCTTTATATAAGAAAAAAAATTTATAAATTTATTTTTATCGGCGGATTGACAGCCGCAGTTGTCTGTATGCTGGGTATAACATTGGTGAAATATTATTTCGAATATCCAGTTTATGCCGCCACCTGGTGGGGTTGGGAGAATAAAGCTGCTTTGGATTATGCCCGGGCTCGGGAATCTCTTTACGACAATATTTTTATTTCCGATTATTATACCGGTGCGACCCTGGCTTTTGCCGTTTATAACCGGTATGATCCGCGCGCCTTCCGTCAGGCTATTAATAATCCGGTAACTTTGGGAGATAACCGTAGGTTTATTAAACTGGGTAAATATTATTTCGGATCCCTGGATCTTGATCCGGTCCGTCTTAGTCAAAATATTATTCCGCCTAAGTCCCTTTATATCGGCCGTCCTGAAGAACCTGATTCCAGTAAAACCATTAATGCTCCTGATGACGGTCGGGTAATTTTTAAAATCTATAAAACTGATTAATGTTAATAACGTCTCTCCTTTTTCTGATTTTTCTCTTTTTCTTCGTTTATCTCCCGTCCCGTTCTTTTTTTCTGCATTTCCGGGTTGCCACCGATCGACATTTTCTTGAGAATTTAGGCCTGATTCTTGTCTTCGGAATTGTTTTTCTGATTTTATATTCCTTGTTTATTCAATTAATCGGTTTACCCTTCTTTTTTATCTTGTCTTTACCCCTTTTATCTGTTTATTTTATTTCTCGCCGGCATTTTTCACCCTTTCCCCAAGCTTTACCATTATTAATTAAAGAAAATTTTTTTATTCTGGCACTTGTTATCGTCAGTAGTTTTATCCAGGCCTTTCCGCTTTATTATGGTTTCCGCCAGGAAGCCTCCGGACTGCGTTTTCCTTCTATCCATGATAATCTTTGGAATATCGCCGTTATCAATAATTTAATCAAACAAGTTCCTCCTGAGCACCCGGCTGTTTCAGGAACATTACTTAGAAATCATCATTATTTTTATCATTATTTTTTGGTTTTAATTAATAAATTTACTTCGATAAATATTTTTGATCTTTATTTCCGCTTCGGACCAATCTTAGTCTCTTTACTGTTCGGATTATCTCTTTTATCTTTCGCCTCCCTGTTTACTCAAAAAAAGTCGATCAGGGCATTAGCGGTTTTTTTGGGGTTTTATTCCGGCAATCTGGCCTATCTGGCTCCTTTTATTTTTAAGAGCGTCCGCCACAGCCAGGGCAATCTTTTTTTTGCCGATCAGCCGTTCGATCAGATTTTCAATCCCTATTCCGTTTTGGGTTTTGCCGTCTTTCTCTATTCATTTTATTCGTTATTTTTTTTCCTCAGGTCTAAAAAACTGTCATCGGGTTGGCTTATAATAACTTCCATTCTCATTGGCGCTTCCTTCGGTATTAAATCTTTTGCTGGCATAATTTTAATTTCCTCAATAATATTAACCGCCCTCGTTAGTTATATTTATTATCGGAATAAAAAAATTGTTCTTATAGCTTTAACTTCATTATTTATTTTCCTGCCGGTATTTTTACTCATTTCCAGCTCAGGCAGTGTCTCTCTCAAATTTGCTCCAGGCTGGCTTTTAAGGGAAATGATGGTCGGCACCGATAAGCTGAATTTACCCCGCTATGCTGATATGGAAAATTATTATCAATCTACTAAAAACTATTTGGGTTTAATCAAAATTAAGTCGGTTGAATTATTTATTTATCTGATTGGCAACCTCGGTGTTCGGATTTTAGGAATATTTTTTCTTGTTAAAAAATTGATTGATAAAACAAACACCAGTGAAAAAGTTACTCTTTTATTCATCACCTTTGCCGTTGTTTTTTCTTTGAGTTTGCCGCTCCTCTTTAACCTGTCCGCCTCTCCTTTTAACGTCATCCAATTTACCCCCTTTTCGCTGGTTGTGCTCTCTGTTTTAACAGCCCTTTTACTGGACAGGCTAAAATTTCTCCTGATTGTAATTATTATTTTATTAGCCATTCCCGTGAATGTCAGGAATTTTATCTCCAAATTCTCCCATAGCGGTGATTTCATAGCTAACAGTAAGATAGCCCCCCTTGATTATCTGAAAAAAAATTCAGCCAAAGGGAGTATTATCCTGATAAATCCGTCTGATTTTGCCTTAAACCCCATCTATATTCCCGCTCTTTCCGGCAGCTTTGTATATTTGGCTGATCCGGGCTATGCCCGTCAAACCGGGATTGATCCGGCTGCCAAATTAAAGGAAATTGATTATTTTTTCCAAACAGACTTCACCGACACCAAATTTTTAAAAGAAAGGAAAATATCCTATCTATATCTGGTCAAAAGTAAATTACAGCCTGAAGTTGTCAGGAAACTGCGCTTGGAGGATAATATCTACCAAATTGTGATGGAAAATGAGGAAATTCTACTCTTAAGGGTAATTTGATGAAAAAATTATTACTTTTTCTGATAATTTTATTAGCCTCCGTCCTCAGGCTTTATCATCTGGATGTCAATCCTCCTTCCCTTTACTGGGATGAAGCCTCCCTGGGTTATAATGCCTATTCCGTCTTAAAATCAGGTAAAGATGAACATGGAGAAAGCCTGCCGTTAGCCCGTTTTATTGCTTTTGGAGATTATAAACCGCCCGGCTATATTTATACTGCAGTCCCCTCAATTGCTCTTTTGGGCATTAGTAAGCTGGCTGTTAGACTTCCCTCAGCCCTGGCCGGTATTTTTATGGTCTTTTTTACTTATTTATTGGTCAATGAATTATTCCAGGTTAAAAAATTAGCCTTAGCCTCTGCTTTTATTATGGCTGTTTCTCCCTGGTCTCTTCATCTCTCCCGGGTTGCCTTCGAAGCCAATCTGGCCGCCTTCTACAATCTGGCCGGCATCTATTTTTTCCTTAAATCCCGTCGGCTCAGTTGGTCTATCCTAATCTCAATCATTTTTTTTCTGGCTTCTTTTTATACCTTTAACGCCAATCGCATTATAGCTCCTCTACTAATTTTTTCCTTAACCCTTCTCTATCATCGCCGGGTAATTACAAATATTAAATGGTATTTAATGGGTATAATCTTGGCCGTGATTATTCTTCTGCCCTCAGTCGGTTTTTTGACCAGTCGCGAAAGTAAAATAAGACTTCAGGAGGTTTCCATATTCAATAATCTCCAGCCGCTGATATTGACTAATAAGAGGATTGCTCTTGACGGTAATACTCTGTTTGCCAAACTGATTCATAATCGGAGAATTGTCTATGCCAAAGATTACCTGAAGCATTTAACGGATAATTTCAGTCTGCGTTATCTTTTCACTCACGGTGATGTCAATCCCAGATTGGCTCTTCCGGGTATGGGGCAATTATATTTTTGGGAATTGCCTTTTTTTATTTCGGGCGTGTTGTATCTTATCTTATACGGTAAAAAAAATGCTTCCCTGATTTTTTCCTGGATGATAATTGCCGTTGTTCCAGCCGGTTTTGCCAAGGAAACCCCTCATGCCCTACGAACTGTCTCTATTTTACCTACCTACCAAATTATCATCGCTCTAGGTTTATATCAATCAATTATCTGGCTCAAAAATAAGCTTACTAATAGAACTTTTAATTTCTTGTTATTTGTTATTTGTTATTTGTTATTTGTTAATTTCTTATATTATCTCCATCTCTATCATATTCATTTCCCCCTAAATTATAGCGGTGAATGGCAATTTGGTACCAGGGAAATGGTTAATTATGTTCTTGCTAGGGAAAAATTTTATGACCGGATTTATGTCACTCCTTTATTGGGCCGTCCTTATATCTTTTTTGCCTTTTATAAACCCTATTTACCTGACGAGTTTCAATTCCAAAAAATTGCTGTCAGGGACAATCTTGGCTTTTGGGATGTTGTCAGCCTTGGGAAAATCCGATTCACTTTGAATAATATCTCGGTATCATCCGGGAAAATATTACTGGTAAAAAATGACCGAAGTATACCCGCTGGTTTCCGTATGTTGAAGGTCATTAATAATCTGGCCGGCGATCCTGTTTTTTATCTCTCAGATAATTTATGAAAAGAAAGCTACTCTTTCTGTCTGTTATAATCTTAAGCCTACTGCTTCGTTTTTGGCATTTGGGTGCAAATCCTCCTTCTCTTGATTGGGATGAAGCCTCCCTTGGATACAATGCTTATTCAATTTTAAGAACCCTTCGGGATGAATACGGAAATTTTCTGCCCGTATCCATAAGATCTTTTAATGATTACAAGCCGCCCTTATACACCTATTTGACGGTTCTGCCCGTTTCAGTTTTTGGTCTAAATGAATTTTCAGTTCGCCTTCCCTCCGCTATTTTGGGTGCAGTCGCCGTTATCGCCGCCTATTTATTAACCTGTGAATTATTAAAGCGTCCTAAAATTTCCTTATTAACAGCCTTATTTCTCTGTCTGTCTCCCTGGCATCTCCAGTTTAGCCGGATCGCTTTTGAAGCCAATATTGCCCTAACTCTGATCATTCTGGCTGTTTTATTTTATCTGAAAGGTCTGCAAAAGGCGATTTTTTTGCCTCTCTCCGGTTTTATGTTCGGTCTGTCACTTTATGCCTATCACAGCCCGAGATTGATTGTTCCTGCCCTGATTATAGGCTTGACTGTTATTTATTATTCACGAATAAAAGAAAAAATAATCTCTTACCTGATTTTCTTAATCATCTTGGCACTTTTTTTCCTGCCGGTCTTCAAGGAATTAAATAACTCCTCCAGTGCCAGATTTTCATCCGTCTCCAGTATCAATCCCGACGAAAAGCTGACCTCTTCCATCAAAGATATGGAATACGACCTCAATATTAGGGGAGATGTTTTAGGTAAAATCCTCCATAACCGCCGTCTGGTTTTTGCCAGGGAAATAATAGCCGGTTATCTTGATCATTTTAATTTTGATTTTCTTTTCTTAACCGGGGATGCTCCGGGCAGGCATCACGCTGCTGATCAGGGCATGCTTTATTATTTTGATTTACCCCTGGCGGTCATAGGCTTTCTCTGTCTGATAAGAAAGATATCTGAAAAGTCCAGCCAAACAATTTTTCTTCTCTTTTTAGTGGCTCCTCTGGCTTCATCCTTAACTTCCGGCACTCCCCACGCTGTCCGCGCCATCTTTTATTTACCGCTTTATCAGATTTTTTCCTCCCTTGGCCTTCTTTCAGCTCTATTTTGGTTATCAAGCCGTTTTTCTAAACTAAGAAAAAATTTATTATTTATTATTTATTATTTGTTATTTGTTATTAATATCTTTTACCTTCTCCACCAGTATTACGTCCATACCCCCATTGAACACGCCCCGGATTGGCAATATGGCTATAAAGAAGTAGTCAAAATAGCCAATGTTTATCAGGATAAAGTAAATAGGATAATCGTCACCTATAAATACGATCAGCCTTATATATTTTTCCTTTTTTATAATAAAATAGACCCCTTGTGGTATCAGTTGAATTGGGGAAAGTCTGAAATAAAAAGGGCAGAGCGTAAATTCGGAAAATATGAATTCCGCAATATTGATTGGGAAAAAGATAAAGAGTTAAAAAATGTCCTGATTATCGGCAGTGCTTCGGAAATTCCCGCCGACTCTCAGAATAAAATTGCTGATATTAACTTCCCCGACAAAAGTCCAGCTTTCAGAATTGTTCTGAGATAATTTGATAGAATACTAATATGAAAATTTTAGTCACCGGCGGCGCCGGTTTTATCGCCTCTCATATTGTTGACAGCTATGTTTCGGCCGGGATTAAAGTGGTTATTGTTGATAATCTCTCAACCGGCAAAATGGAATTTATCAATAAAAAAGCCCGTTTTTATAAAGCAGACATTACCGACAGGCAACAGATTGCTCGGATATTAAAGAGGGAAAAACCGGATATCATAAATCATCACGCCGCCCAGATAAGCGTCCGTCAGAGCGTGGAGGATCCGCTGTTTGACGCTCAAGTTAATCTCATCGGTCTTCTTAATCTCCTCGAAGAGGGAAGACACTTCAAGCTAAAAAAAGTTATTTTTGCTTCCTCTGGCGGTGTAGTTTATGGAGATGCCAAAATAATTCCCACCCCCGAAACATACCATCCAAAAATGCCTCTTTCACCCTACGGAGTCAGCAAACTGGCAAGCGAGCATTATTTGAATTTTTATTGCCAGACCTACGGTATTGCCTATATTGCTCTTCGCTATTCCAATGTTTACGGTCCCAGACAAAACCCTCATGGAGAAGCCGGAGTGGTTGCCATATTCAGCCGGAAACTTTTAAACGGGCAAGCGTCCGTCATCAATGGTGACGGCAAACAAACCCGGGATTATGTTTTTGTCAGAGATGTCGTCGAGGCAAATATCAAAGCTTTGGAAAGTAAGTTCATCGGTGCGGTTAATATTGGCACGGGAAAAGAAACTGACGTCATCCAAATTTTTTCCGGGATTGAAAATGTTGTCAAAAGCGGACTTTCCGGCAAACACGGTCCTGCCAAATCCGGCGAGCAAAAACGCAGTTGTCTGTCAATCCAATATGCTCAAAAAGTCCTTAACTGGCGTCCCATGGTAAATCTATCTGACGGTCTGAAAAAAACTGTTGCCTATTTTAAAAGTGAAAAACGATAACTCTTTTCAGGTCGTAGTTATTGGAGCAGGATTAGCAGGTCTAAGTTCGGCTTATGAATTGACTAAAGCCGGTAAAAAAGTACTTCTGGTTGAACAGTGGGACAACGTCGGCGGATTGGCTAGAACAATTGATGTTAACGGCTTCAGGTTTGATACCGGACCGCATCGCTGGTATACCAAAAATGACATGGTCAATAATTGGATGCTTCGTTTGATGAATAAAGAAATTATCAAAGTACCCCGACTTACCAGAATATATTTTGATAATAAATTTTTCCATTATCCCATCCAGATAAAAAGCACCATCCTGGGAATGGGTATTTTAAAAACCTCATTGGCAGTTTTTGATTATTTATTGGTCCAGCTTAAATCGTTGGTTAAAAAAAGGGAAGCCGTCACTATAGAAGAAGGCTATATTGATCAGTTCGGCCGTACGCTTTATGAAATGTTTTTCCGGCGTTATACCGAAAAACTTTGGGGCAGAAGTTGCCGTCAGATTTCAAGTGATTGGCTGGGACAGCGGTCCCGCGGTTTTAATATCGGAACTGTTATCAAAAATACCCTTTTTAATAAAGAAAAAGTTGTTTCCTTCATAGATGAGTTTTCCTACCCCAGGCAGGGCATTGGGCGTATTGCGGAGCGTCTGGCTAAAGGCGTTATCAAGGGGGGAGGAAAAATTCTCTTAAATAGCCCGGTCGTTAAAGTTTCCCACCGTCAGGGGAAAATTGCGTCTGTCACGGTAAATAACGGTAAATCCCGAAAAGAAATTAATAGCCGGCAGTTCATTTCTACCATGGCTATTTCCGATTTAATAAAGGCCTTACATCCGCCTCCTCCGGCAACAATATTAAATGTTAATCGTAAGTGTCAATACCGGGATGAAGTTCAGGTAGTATTGTTTATTAATAAGACTCATATTACCAAAGATACCTGGATCTATGTTCATTCATTGGATCTTCCTTTTATCAGGTTTATGGAAATGGATAATTGGAGTAAGAGTTTATCACCCAAAGGTTGTACATCAATAGTATTTGAGATAGCCTGTAATTATGGCGATAATATCTGGCAAAAGAAAGACGCGGAATTAGTTGAACTGGTCACCGGTAAATTTATATCCGAATTTAAATTGATAACCAGGGAAAATATCATCGGTTCCTACGTTCATCGCGTTCCCAAAGAATATCCCGTTTACCATCTTCGATATCGGCAGGACTTGAAAATATTAAAAAAATATCTTCACCGGTTTGTCAATCTCCAAATTGCCGGCCGCAATGGCATATTCAGATATAACAATATGGATCATTCCATAGAAATGGGATTATACGCTGCCTGGAATATAATTGAGGGCAGCCGAAAGTTTGATATCGAATCGGTTAATATAGAACGTGAATATTTGGAGGAAAAAAAGGTCAAGGTAAGCTTTCCCGAACTGCCAGAGGATCAGTATGTTGAAGAAAAGAAAAATTAACCTCCGTCCCAAAGTGGTAGTTGTCATGCCTGCTTATAATGCCGCCGGAACACTGGAAAAAACTTATCGCGACATTCCCCCAAATATTGTAGCGGAAGTTATTGTGGTAGATGATGACAGTCATGATGAAACCGTTCAGATCGCCCGTCAATTGAAATTGCGGACTTTTGTCCACCGGAAAAATTTAGGTTACGGGGCTAATCAGAAAACCTGTTATAAAAAAGCCCTGGAACGCCATGCCGGTATAGTCGTTATGATTCATCCCGACTATCAGTATGACGCCACCCTGACCAAGGAGTTGGTCGCTCCAATCCTCGATAATCGTTTTGACATTATGTTAGGAAGCCGTATTAGGAGCCGCTCCGAAGCTCTTGCCGGCGGAATGCCTGCCTATAAATATTTCAGTAACCGTTTGTTAACCTTTATCGAAAATATTATTCTCGGGCTTAATCTGTCAGAATATCATACCGGTTTTCGGGCTTATAAAAGGTCGGTTCTGGAAACTCTACCTCTGGAAAATCTTTCCGATGACTTCGTCTTTGACCAAGAAATTCTGATTTCGGCTCATAGGTTTGGCTTTACCATCGGTGAGATTCCCGTTCCCGTCCGCTACTTTCCCCAAGCCTCCAGCATCAATTTTTCCCGCTCGGTCAAATACGGCCTGATGATTCTCTATACTCTTCTTTTATATCTTCTCGATACTATAGGAATTCCATCCAAAATCTTCCATGAAAAAAATTGATATTGCAATATTATTGTTTTTTATTCTGACTTCGCTTTTTACTCTCAAGGATTTGTTTTTGCCGGACTTCTATACCAGTCATGATGGTCCGCATCAGATTGTCAGAGCTTATTATTATCATCAGCTTTTACAGGAGGGTCAGTTTCCGCCCCGTTGGGTAGCTGGGCTTAATAACGGCTTCGGTTATCCCTTATTCATTTTTTCTTACCATCTGCCCTGGCTATTAACAGAGATTTTTCGTCTGTTTGGCCTCTCGGCAATCACAGGTGTAAAGATGGCATTTTTATCGGGTTTTATCTTGTCAGGCATCACTATGTATTTCTTCCAAAAACACCTCTTTAGCAGATTTCCTGCTTTTGTCGGTACCGTTATCTACCTTTTTGCCCCGTTCCGTTTCTCCAATATTTTTGTCCGTGCTGCTATCGGCGACGCCACTGCCTTTATTTTTCCGCCTCTTATCTTCTGGTCTTTTGATAAATTAATTTCAGATAAAAAAATAAATTATGGTTGGTTAATTCTTTATGCTTTTTCTTTAACCGCTCTTCTTCTGTCACACGCCATGGTCTTTTTCTTCTATTCAGTTGGGTTATCAGTTTACGGCTTATACCGACTTTTGCTAACTGAAAATAAAATCAATCTTATCAGGGCCAATTTACTGGCATTTATTCTGTTTATTAGCTATTCTGCCTTTTATCTCCTGCCATCTTATTTCGAAAGGAGTTATACCAGATTTTCTCAGGTAATGGCAGGCACCTTTAATAATCTGTCCTTTTTATCTCTCGCCAAATTAATCTATAGTCCCTGGGGTTACGGAACAATCGATGCCCGGCAGGGAGCGATGTCTCTCTCCATCGGTTTTGCCCAGTTAGCTGTTGTTTTAATGGTTTTTCTATTGATTGTTTACTTCATCCTAAACAAAAATTATCGTCAAAAAATGTTCAGAGGAAAAATTTTCATCTTCTTTTTTATTTTTCTCCTCTCTGTCTACCTGATGTTGCCTGTCTCTCGTCCCCTCTGGCAGATTGTATCCCGTTATCTATTTATCGATTTTAACTGGCGTGTCTTAAATCTGACTGTTTTTACTGTTTCCGTTTTATCAGGTTCTCTAATTTATCATTTTATAAAATTGAATTTTAAGTTAACTCCTGTAATTGCTTTATTCCTCATCTCGTTATCTTTCTATGCTAACCGTAACCATTTAAGAATTAACCAGCAACTTGATTGGACAGTCCCTTTTTTCCTGAAACTGGAAAAAACCACTAATTCTTTTGACGAATATAATCCCCGCTGGGTTAACCCCCAGTTCATCAGTGAAAACGCACCCCCCGTTAATTTCACCGCTGATTTCTCCTATCAGACTACTGAAAATAAGTCTCGCTCGAGAAAGTATTTGGTTAATGCTTTCGTGGATGGAATATTTACCGTAAATACCCTCTATTATCCCGGCTGGACTGTCTATGATTCCGGCCGCCAAATAGATATTGATTATCAGAATAGGGGACTTATTGAATTCCCCTTATCAAAAGGCAGCCACAACCTGGAAATAATCTTTGAGAAAACTCCCTTAAGACGGTTTTCCGATTTGCTTACCTTTTCCTCTATAATATTGACGGTCGTTTACTTATTTAGGAAAAAATTTCATGCCTAAAATATCATTGGCTATTGCCACCTATAATGAGCAGGATAATATTGCCCGCTGTCTTAATAGTGTTCAGGGTTTGGTCTCCGAAATTGTGGCCGTTGACGGCTCCTCCGGGGATAAAACTGTTGACATCTTAAAAAGTTTTAAGGCTAAAGTAACGGTTGCTAGTAATCCCCTTAACTTCCATATCAATAAGAATAAGGCTATCGACCGCTGTAGCGGTGATTGGATTCTCCAGCTTGACGCCGATGAAGTTGTCACCCCCGAACTGAAACGGGAAATTCTTCATATAATTGACCAACGACCAACGACCAACGACCAACGACCAATTAACGGTTTCTGGCTTCCCCGTAAAAATTTTTTTCTGGGTAAATTTCTAAAAAAGGGCGGGCAATATCCCGATTACACCTTAAGACTTTACCGGAAAGGCAAAGGTAGACTTCCGGCCAAAAGTGTCCATGAACAGGCGGAAGTTTTTGGGAAAACAGCTAATCTTAAAAATCCATTACTTCATTATGCCTACCCCGATTTTTCTCATTATTTGGAGCATTTTCGGCTATATACCTCGTTTTTTGCAAAAGAGCTCAAAGAACAAAATCTGCCTATCAATATTGTGACTATGGTTGATTATCTGCTGATTAAACCCTGCTTTTGGTTTGCTAAAACTTTTATCCGCCACAAAGGTTTTTATGATGGCTTGCCCGGTTTTATCTTTTCTTTTTTTTCCGCCTTAAGATTCCCAGTTGCTTTTATTAAATATTGTCTAATATTGTTCACCCCCCGGGTGAACTGTTCACCCGGGGGGTGAAATATACTCTAATCATCATTATGATTGCAGGGAAAATTAAAATTGCCTTAGTCATTCCTCCGTTAAGCGGTCATCGGTATCGGGGTACGGGCACCTATTTCCAAAATCTTAGCCGGGAGCTTAAAAAACACCCCAGACTGGAAGTGTCTGAAATTGATCTGTCATACCCCGTAAATCTCTTTGACCTTGTTCATTTTCCTTATTTTGACCCATTTTTTCTTACCCTTCCTATAGCAGGTAAACAGGGCAAAAAACCTCAAGTCGTCTCCGTCCATGATCTGATTCCGTTAAAGTATCCAGATCATTTTAAAAAAGGCATCAGTGGATTGTTTAAATGGAATATGCAAAGGAATGCTTTGCTCAAAATGACCCATATCATTACCGATTCTCAAAATTCCCAAAAAGATATTATCAGCTTACTCGGTGTAAAAAAAGAACAGGTTTCCGTAATTTATTTGGGAGTTGATCCTGATTTTAAAAAAGTTAATGACCGGAATTTGTTGCAAGCAACAGTTAATAAATATCATCTTCCCGCAAAATTTATCCTGAACGTCGGCGACGTCAATTACAATAAAAACATTCCCGGCCTCATTAACGCTTTTTTATCAGTTTCCGGACAAATTCCGGATCTGCATCTGGTTCTGGTGGGCCGGGGTTTTACAAACACTTCACCCCAACTTGATGAAATTATTACTCTTATTAATTATCACCGGCTCGAAGAAAAAATAATCAGATTGTCCGATCTTAATAAGGAAGAACTTATTTCTCTTTATAACCTGGCCAAAGTTTATGTTCAGCCGTCATTCGATGAAGGTTTTGGTTTGCCTGTTCTTGAAGCAATGGCTTGCCGGACTCCGGTTCTGTCTGCCGATTCCGGCAGTCTGCCTGAAATAGTCGGCCGGGCAGCACTATTAGTCGATCCGAACAATTATCAGGAAATGGCTAAAAATATATTCTATCTGTTGGGTAATGATGATTTAAGACAAAAATTAATAACTAGCGGTAGCCTTAAGGCAAATGAATTTACTTGGGAGAAGACCGCATCCCGAACGATAAGGCTGTATGCCTCGCTATTAGGAATTAAAAATTACATGTCCTTATGATTAGTCTTATATTGGTTTTATTTTTGATTTGGAGGCTTTTTTTATTCTTTACGGCCTTTTGGGGTTCTTTTATTCTGCCTTTTCAGCCCCGTTTCCCATATGCGGATGTTTTTTTGATTTCGTCCGATTTACCCGCTTTTGTCTGGTCATTTGCCAATTTTGACGGTGTTCATTATTTAACCATTGCCCGATCCGGTTATGCGGCTCAATTCACCCAGGTTTTTTTTCCTTTATATCCGCTTTTGTTGTCAGTCTTCCAAAAAATTTTATATTTTATAAATCCCCTGGCCATCAGCCTGATTGTTACCAATCTGTTTTTCCTCGCCGGTCTTTATCTTTTTAATCAATTATTACGTATAGATTACAAGCCAAAGGAAATATCCTGGATGGTTCTTTTCCTTCTTCTGTTTCCCACTTCTTTTTATTTCGCCGGTCTTTACACTGAAAGTCTGTTTTTAATCCTAATCTTGCTATGTTTTTATTTAGCCAGAAGAAAAATGTGGCTTCTCGCCGCCATAACTGCAGGTCTTGCCTCTTCTGCCAGGTTAGTCGGTATCTTCCTGCTTCCGGCTCTCTTCTGGGAATATCTTCAGGATAAGTCAAATGTTAGAGGTCAATTGTTAAATGTTTTAAAATCTCCCATTTTATACATTGCCCCTTTAGGTCTAATTTCGTATATGATCTACCTGCAAATTAATTTCGGGGATGCCCTTTATTTCTGGCATGCTCAGCCTATCTTTGGCGCTTCACGCGAAGGCAGCAATATCATTCTGCTCCCTCAGGTCTTGTGGCGTTATTTTAAAATTCTGACAAAGAATCCTATCGATTTATCCTCCTTTTGGATTCCCTTAACGGAATTAACTTCAACAATATTTGCAGTTATCCTGCTTATTCTGGGGCATTATCAAAAAATAAGGCTTTCCTATCTGATTTTTTCCTGGTTAGCCATCTTAACACCCACCTTAACCGGAACTTTTTCCAGCATGCCCCGCTATATTTTAGTTGCCTTTCCCATATTTATTTCTTTAGGTCTTATAAAATCCAAATTATTAAAAATCTTATCTCTAGTCACTTTTTTCTTATTACTTATTATTTTCACTATTCTCTTCACCCGTGGAATTTGGGTTGCCTAGTCGTTTAAAATGGAAAATGTTAATTTATTAATTGGTATTCCTGCCTATAATGAGGCAAAAATTTTGGGCCGGGTGTTAAAATCCTTACCCCGGAAAATTCCCGGTATTGCCAATATCAATGTTTTAGTTGTCGATGATGGATCAACCGACGGAACTGCCAAAGTGGCTGAATCGGCAGGAATTATTGTCGCCAGGCATCTTGTTAACCGTGGTTTGGGAGGAGCCTTGAAAACTGTCTTTGCTTATGCCCGAAAAAATAATTTTGATTTCCTAGTCACCATGGACGCCGACGGTCAGCATGACAGTCAGGATTTAACAAGGATTCTGACTCCGCTTATCAATAAAAGAAATGATGTGGTAATCGGCAGCCGCTGGCTTAAGCCCAATAGTGCCCCTTTCTCCCGCCGGTTTATGAATAAATTAGCCAATTATGTCACTCTAATTTTTTTTGGCATCTCCACTACCGATTCCCAATCCGGTTTCCGGGCTTTTAATAAAAAAAGTATTGCGGCCGTTAATCTGCAAACTGACGGTATGGAAGTTTCCAGTGAAATATTTCGCGAAATAATAAGTCATAAATTATCGGTCCGGGAAGTTCCTATTAAAGCCATCTACACCGATTATTCTAAGAAAAAAGGTCAGTCTCTTGCTAATGCTCCTAATGTCTTAATACAATTATTGTTGAGGTTATTAAGGTAATCATGAATCTAACTATCACTCAAATATTTTTATTTCTTTTTTTACTCTTTGCTTTAAGCCGTGTCATCTTACGCTTTAAAAGCGGTGAGGTATCCTCTCGGGGACTTATTTTTTGGGGCCTGCTTTTTTCTTCAGCCATCGTTGTCGTCATAGTTCCCGAATTGTCAGGCAAAATCGCCACAGTTTTAGGTATCGGTCGGGGAGCCGATGCTGTTATTTACACTTCAATCGTTCTTCTTTTTTATCTTGTCTTTAGATTATATGTCTATATCCAGGATATCCGTTATGAAATTAGTGATCTGGTTAAAAAATTGGCTTTAAAGGATATAGATGAAAAAAAACCCTCAAAATCTGCCCGTCATTAGTATTGTTACCCCGTCTTTAAATCAGGGTAAGTATATTGAAAAAACCATTAAATCGGTTTTGGATCAGCAATATCCCTGTCTCGAACATATTATTATGGACGGGGGATCCATTGATAATACTCTTGACATCTTAAAAAAGTATCAAAAGAATTTAGTCTGGCAATCCGCTAAAGACAAAGGTCAGTCTGCTGCCATCAATAAAGGATTAAAAAAATCAGCCGGAGATATTCTTTGTTATATAAATTCAGATGATTATCTCCTCCCCCGATCCCTTCATCAGGTCGCCCGCATTTTTCAGGAAAATCAAAAAGTCATGTGGCTGACAGGCAAATGCCGTATTGTTGACGAAAATAATAGGCAAGTAAGGCAGGCGGTAACCTTTTATAAAAATTTTTTTCTTAAATTTTTTCGTTCATCCCAAATCTTTTCCATCGTTCAATTCATCTCCCAGCCGTCAACCTTTTGGCGAAGAAGCGTTACTGAAAAAATCGGCTATTTCGACGAAAGTCTGAATTACGATATGGATTATGATTACTGGTTGAGGATCTGGCAAAAATATCCCCTGTATTTTCTTGATGATTACCTGTCTGCCTACCGTATCCATCCCTCTGCCAAGGCAGTTGTTTCTCCCGCTACCCAATTTAAAGTGCAGTATAAGATAGTTAAAAAATACCGGAAAAATATTTTTCTTCTTTTGCTTCATCGTCTGCACGCCCGAATTGCCCTGATTATTTACAGATTTTTTTATTAAAAAACGTGACTTTTTTTCTTATTTTGCTTATTTTTCTTCCCCTCCGTCTGCAAAATATTGATCAACCGTTAAGGAATATAACCAGTTTCCGTCAGGCCCAAACAGCCACTGTTGCCCTGAATTTTTATAAACATGGCCTTAATTTTTTCCGAAGCGAACTGGATATATTCGGGATCGGCCGAGAAAAATATTTAACCTTAGAATTTCCCCTTTATCAGGCCATTGTTGCACTTCTCTACCGTCTATTTTTCGTTCATGATCTGTGGGGTAGGGCAGTATCGGTAGTTTCCGGTTTTATTGCCGCCTATGCTTTATATAAGTCTGTTTTTTTATTATCCCGGAGCCACCATCTGTCCGTTCTGTCAGCCTTTTTCTTTTTAGCGGTTCCTCTTAATATGTTTCATCAGAGAGATTTTCTGATTGAACCGACCGTTATTGCCGGTCTTATGTCCGCCTTTTATTTTTATCTCCAGTGGGTGACTACTAACCAAAATAAATATTGGTTATTTGCCGTACTTTTATTCAGCTTATCTTTTGTCCAGAAGATAATGTACGGGCCTTTTCTCTTTATTCCCCTGGTAATGTTTTATATCCGGAAAAATAAATTAAAATCTGTCTTCAGATGGAAATTTATTCTGAGTCTGATAATTCCCATAGCATTCTATCTGATCTGGCAAAAACAGGCGGATATGCTTAATATTTCCCATAACCAAACCTATTTTACCTCCAGTAATTTCCGCCATCTGGAATGGAATTTCGGGCTCCTTGCCGATCGTCTATCTGCCTCCCTTTGGCAGTTCAGGATGAACAATTTCCTCAACGGTATTTTTCTAAAACCGGGCCTGATGCTTTTTTTAATTGGAATAATCAGCTTTTACCGTTATCCCGGCTGGCGCTTTTTTTATATCTGGCTTTTTTCGGAAATACTATATTTTTTGGTCTTTTTTCGCATCCAGTCGCATATCTATTATCAGATGATAATTTCTCCTATTACTTCCGTCTTCCTCGCCGCCGGACTGGCAAAAATGGCCAATTTAAAAATACACAAAATACTTAACAATCTCCTTATCTCTCTTATCGCTGCTTTTTTCCTCTGGCGCAGTATCATATCGTCAGACTGGGATGCTTCCCTCGATTTAGCCTGGTACAACAGGTTAATGACTGTCGGGAAAGCCGTTTCCAACCAAAAATACGGCTTGCTGGTCAATCCCGGCTACGATTGGAATTCCGTCTACACCTACTATCCCCGGCTAAAATTATTAACCCTGTCATCGGAAAATTTTACCGAGCCGAATCTTAACAAATGGAAAAATCAGGGTTATTCCTACGTCATCCTGCACCGTTACCGGGAATTTCCCGCCGCCCTTCCGGAATTCCTGAATTCTTATAAGAATATTCTCCAGTTGGAAGATTTTAAAGTTTACCTCCTGCATGAAAAAAGCACTTTATAAAAATAAAACGGTATTGCTGTACCTGATTGCCTTAATACTGGTCAGTTTGCCTTTCCGTTTGTATAATTTTACCTATCCTCTCCTGGATTCCTTTAATTTCCGTCAGACCCAGACGGCCACTTTCGCCCTCAATTTTTATAAATCCGGCATTAACTTTTTTCATACGGAGTTAGATATCTTCGGCATCGGTCCTGAACGCTATCTCTTACTGGAATTTCCTCTCTATGAAGCTCTGGTTGCCGCTCTCTATAAAATATTTTTCGTCAATGTTGTCTGGGGAAGAATAGTTAGTATTTTAGCCGGTTTTATCGGTGCCTTTTACTTGCACCAAATTACCTATCTGGTAACCGCCAATAAGAAAGCCGCCCTTTATGCTGCCCTTTTTTTCCTCTTTGTTCCTTTAAACATGTTTTATCACCGGGCTTTTATGATCGATCCGACAATTATTGCCTTTTTGCTGGCCGGATCATTCT